>CAYQBR010000005.1:0-28469 GCA_964415735.1 uncultured Klebsiella sp.
GCGCTGGCGTCAGGGCGGCTATTGTAAACGCCTGCCGGCAAATTGACAGCGCACAGGCAGTGCAAGATTCACGGGTACAGAGCAGGGGACTACACCATGAGTGACAAGCAGATCCGCATCAAGAGCGACGAGGAATTGCGCCGCAGTCTCGGGGAAGACGGTTTTCGCATCGTGCGACAGAAGGGCACGGAGCGCGCCTTCACCGGTCGCTACTGGAACTGCAAGAGCCCGGGTGTCTATCGTTGCTCGGTGTGCTCCAACCCCTTGTTCGATGCCGGCACGAAATACGATTCGGGCAGTGGCTGGCCGAGTTTCTGGCAGCCGGTCGCGGCAGGGAAGGTGAGGGAGGAGGCGGACTTCAGCCACGGCATGCAGCGCGTGGAAGTGCTCTGCGCTCATTGCCAGGCCCATCTGGGGCATGTCTTCCCCGATGGGCCCGCGCCCACCGGGCTGCGTTACTGCATCAACTCGGCGTCGCTGGAGCTGGATGGCGATGGGCCTTCAGATTGAGTGACCTGGCACTCCTGGCTCAGTCCGGGCTGTCCTGCTGCAGGCTGAAGATTCCCTGCACCCCATTCAGGCTGGTGGTGTCGAGCAAGTCGAATGCACCGACAAAACCGTCTGCGGCCGCACCGGTGAACGCGCCGCCGAGTGCTGCTGAACCATTGACGACGGGGATGGAGTTCACCGTCATCGTGCCCAGATCGGGATTCAGTGTCACATCACCATTGGCAATGGAGCCGTCGAAGTGGATATGCCATTGCTGCGGCACGGTGCCCGCCGTGACGGTCATTTCGCCCGTGATCAGGTCTGCCGTTTCGAGATCGAACACCGCATCCAGGTCCACGCTCTGGAAACTCACAGGGCCTGCCGAGAGCCCCTTGCCGTATCCGGAACCTGAATGGAACGTGTAGTTGTACGTCGCATCCAGATTGCGAATGACGAAGTCGGGCGTCAACTGGAAGGACGGGAACAAGGCATTGGCATCTGTCACGATAGCGCCATTCCAGGACTGGAATGCGGTGTTCCAGTCCCCCCAGTCAACCGTCAGGTCTTCCTTGCCAGTCACCAGCGTTCCCGCGATGTGTTCGTTGCCACCGCCAGTGTGCACGTTCTTGAACGCGAACGATGTCACCACTTCGTTGCCGGTGTTGATCAGCATGCCGGCCATCTTTCCTTCAACGTCGCTGTTCGTGACCGTGCCGCCAATGCTGGCCGAATCGAGCGTGAGCGAGGTGAAGGCACCAAACCCGCCTATCTTGCCGCGTGCGATTCCAGAGAAGCGGATATCCCAGACCTGGCCGTTGTCGATTGTCAGCACGCCATTGCTGATGGTGCCGTTGCCCAGATCCACGGTGAAGCCGAAATCACTCACCTGATTCTTCAACAGGGTGCCGGCACTGCCGCCGCCCTGCACGTTGATCAGTGAGGAGTAGGCCGCGTACTTGCCAGACAATGAGGCCTGCGCGCTCGGCGTGGCGATGAACCACCAGGCGTCCTGTTCCAGGGTTGTCTCTGTCGAGATGTAGGACACGCGGCGGATCGGGGCACCACTGCCGCCGGCCCACTTGCCCCAGACGAGAGAACCGGAGTCATTCAGCACATTGCTGTTCACCGACTGTGTTGCCGTGCCGCGGCGGAAGATGTTCAAGGGCACATCCTCGTGGAAGGCGACGGCGCTGTGCCAGCCGCTCTCGGCCAGCGAGTAGTCCGCCAGCAGGTAGTTTTGCGAGCTGCCTTGCTGTTGTGAACGGCCGCCGTAGATGGCGTAGCTGCTGCCCGAGGTGGCCAGCATGCCGAACTGATCCTGGTTCAGGCCATTGAGCTCTGCCCCGGTGAGATAAGAGGTCTGCCCAAGAAGATACGCGACCGACACATAGCGGGTGGAATCGTCCTCCACATGCATGTTGATGCCGCCGATGAAATGCTGTGCATTTGTCCCTGCGAAGCCCCCCAGCAACTTGCCCACAAGCGACACGGTTTCTCCGTCGATGGTGGTTTCGACGGTGTCGAAACTGGTCAGCACGCCGTGGTGGAAATTGCCGCTGTAGCTGATGTCCCAGATTTCCGATGTCTGGTCGCAGGTGGAATTGCCCATGCAAATCGAGAGCAGTCCGTTGCTGAGAACACCAGTGGCAAGATCCACATCGAAGATCGACTTGATCTGATATACCGTCTGGCTGCTGGTGGACAGGAAATCCGTGGCCTTACCGACCACTGTGCTGCTGGTGCCGGCGTAGGCGCGGGTGATGTTGCCCAGCGCCGTCAGTTCCGCCGTGGTGGTGGGCGTGTAGTTGACGAACAGCGCGCGGCTGTAGGAATCCTCGTACTTGCGATCGTCGGCAAACGAGGTGAACACCTTGAAGTACTCGCCTTCATCCACCTGCCAGGTACCCCAGTTGACGCCGCTGAAACCGACATCGACGTCCAGATTGGACACGCCCGCTGTGGTGCGCTTGAGAATCAGGTCGGGCGTTTCGTCCACCGCCAGCACGTCGGCTTCGTCCGCTGCGGCAAAGGTTTCGGTGGTGCCGCCATCGCCCCCCTCACTGGCGTTGACGATGGCGGTGCCATACACGGCCAGCCGCTCGTTGCTGTCATCCTCGTAGTCTTCAGGCTTCTCGCCGCCGAGGATGAACCCGAAGCGGCCGGACTCTTCCAGATAGTCGTACTCAGCGCTCTCCAGCACGGGCACAAGCACCACTTTCTCGAACAGCACAGCGCCGTAGCGGTTCTTCTGGTTGTCCTGACTCAGCAGGTCGAAGGCGGCCATGAAGCCGAGGTTGGTGCTGCCTGTGAACACCCCGGCGATGTAGCCGTTGAAGGGATCATCGGCTTCCGCGCTCATGCCCTCGTACCTGATGTAGCCGTTCATGGACGTCTTCGACAGGATGCCTTCCTCGACCAATCCCGTGAATGTGCTGACCGACCAGGTCTCGTTGTCGGAGATCAGCCTGAACTTGCCGTTGGTGAGGAAGCCGCTGGCGAAATCAATCTCGAAGCTGCCGTTGACGCTTTCGATGGTGACTTCCCCGGCGCCGAGGAACTCATTGACTGCCTCGAAGTAGTGGGTGCCCGTCAGCGACGCGCTGGGGCTGGGCACGGCGGACGCGATGATCACATCCCCGGAAATCTCGTTGAAGATGGAGCCATTGCTCAGGTGGTACTGGTAGTGCAGGGGATACTCGTCGCCCTGCCAGCGTCCCCACTGCACATCGAAGTAGTTGATGTCGTCGCTGAAGTCCGTATGGCTGGAACCCGCGGGGCGCAGGATGAATCCGGGACTGCTGCTGTACACCAGCGGATTGAAGCCTTCGACCATATCCGGAGTCTTGCCCATGTTGATGCCGGAGTTGCTGGTTCCCGAGCCGATCACCGCGAAGCCGCGCCGGGTCAGGTCAGCGATCTCGTCCGAGCTGATGGCCTGGGGCAGGCGGAAGGCCGTGGTGCCGATAATGGAATTGCTCGGGACTTCCTCGCCAGCGATTTCCTCGAAAATGCGGAAACCCGCCACGAAGCCCTCGGCGGAGGTCCCTGTCAGATAGCCGTTCAGACTGCCCCTCAGCAGGCGCTCGGCGTCGACGTTGAAAAGATTGCCGCCTTCCATGACAGCGGGCGAGCTGCCGTTGCTCACCACGATGCTGCCCTCCAGGTCCACGTTCAGCCGCCCGAATTGGGCTCCGGAGCCTAGTTGCAGGTGACCGGAGAAGGTCGTCTGCCAGCGCTCCCAGGCGCTGGTGGTGGCAGTGCATGTGCTCGCGCCGATGCACAGGTTCAGGGTGCCGCCGGTCACATTGCCCTCGGATTCCTCCAGATCCAGCATGAAACTGCCGCTCACGCCCTGGACGAGAGAGGTGCCGCTGCTGCGATTCGCCAGGAACGCATTGCTCGTGCTGAACTGCACCTGGCCTTGCATGTTGGCAATCGTGGCACTGGGCGCTTCTGCGGCCGACACCATGATGAACTTGTCCAGCGTCTGGGTTTCCGAGGCCGTCTCATTCTGCCGCACAGAAGGGGCCACGACGCTGCTTGTCCACAGACCCCACTGGATGCCAAGACCGGCGACATTGACCTGGAAGTCGGACACCGTGGCAGCGCCACGGCGAATGAACACGTTGTCGTCGACATTGCCGAACAGCGGTGTGGATTCCGTGAAGTCGCTCGCGTTACCGCTTTGCACACCAAAGCTGTGTGCCATGGCCAGTCCGCCACGACTGCTTGTGCTGTTCAGCGCGCCAAGTTCGCCGGAAGTGATCGCGGCTGGCGTCGGCGTCGGCGTCGGTGTCGGCGTTGGTGTGGGCGTAGGCGTCGGCGTTGGAGTCGGCGTTGGTGTTGGAGTCGGCGTCGGCGTTGGAGTCGGTGTCGGCGTTGGTTCGGGCTCCGGCTCTGGTTCTGGCGTCGGCGTTGGTGTAGGCGTCGGCGTCGGAGTTGGAGTTGGAGTTGGAGTAGGCGTTGGAGTAGCCGTCGGCGTGGGCGTCGGAGTCGGAGTCGGTGTAGGCGTCGGGGTAGCCGTCGGAGTCGGAGTCGGAGTCGGAGTCGGAGTCGGAGTAGGTGTAGGTGTAGGTGTCGGAGTAGGCGTTGCGGTCGGCGCAGGTGTCGGTGTCGCGCTCGGCTGCGGGCACAGGGAAGCGTCCTGGGCACAGGTCAGCGCGCCATCGCCGCTGTCGTTGGGATTGATGCTGACCGCCGGGGTATTGCCCTGGCCCGTGACATTGCTGGCCGTGCCTCCTGTGACGATGGTGCCCGGAACGATGGCGTTGACCGTGGTCTCGTCGCGCAGCGTCACCAATGTGGTGGCGGGAGGCAGACTGCGATTGTCAGAAGCGTTACCGGTGAGCGTATTGCCCCCCGCATTTCCGCCGTTGCCTCCTGCGTTGCCGCCTGCATTACCCCCTGCGCCACCATCGGCGCCTCCGTCGGCGTTCGCGTCGCCGTCACCATCCGCTGCATCGCCATCGGCGTCAGCATTGCCGTCCCCGTCCCCGGCGCCGTTGGCGTCTTCTTCCTCTTGCTCTTCTTCCTCAGTGACTTCCTCGTCCGGAGTGATGGCGATATTGCCCGTGCCAGCCGGCCAGTCGAGCAGTCCAAAGGGTGCGGAGTTCGGATCGGTAACCAGCCCAACGTCGAAATTGGCATCCACGCCCAGCGGCAGACTGCCGAACGGATTGTCGAGCTGAGTGCCGCCACGGAACACGCCCGCCACGAGACCTTGCGGGGTGATTTCGCCGAGGTGGTCGGTGCCGCGGATGCCGATGGTGGCAAACGGGGTCTCCACGCGGTAGGCCTCCTTGTTCACATCACCGATGGTGCCGGTGATGGTGCGGAAGCCGCCCTGGATCAGGCTCATGGTGGCGCTGTCCTGCTGACCATTGGCTGCCTGGAAGCTGTAGTCGCTGATTTCGAAGATGGTGTCGGCCTTGAGTGCGATGATGGCGCCGTCGGTGAGACGCAGCTGCGCGTAGCCGTCAGCGCTCGTGGTGATGCTGTCGCTCACGAAGACATCGGAGCCCCGCGCCAGGGGCCGGCTTGTGCCATTCAAGGTGGCTGAAACCTGACCAGTGACTTTCACCACGATGCCGACACTGCCTTCCTCGGCCGCCTGCGCGGAAGATGCCACGAGCAGCAGCAGTGCCAGGCAGGCATGCCGCAGATTGCGGAACAGGGACTCTGATCGGATCGTCATGGTGCTCACTCGTCACTTCCTGGTGCTAGAGCTGGAACTTGAAGCCAGCCTGGAATTTGGATCGCGTGTATTCAAACAAGGCGATGTTGCTGTCTGCGCTGCTGTAATTCGCTTCGGCACTGAAGGTCAGGCTGCGGGAATACACCCAGCTCCAGCCCACTGCTGCCGTCGTGCTGGTATCGCTGCGCACGTCCTGGAAAAAGATCGGGTGTTCGTCATCGTGCCGTGTTTTCTGCACGGACACGCGCGCATAGGGCGTGTGGCTGCTGTTGAGTCGCCACAGCAGGTTATGCGACACCCCGTAGTAACTGCGCCCATTGTGCAGACCTGCCTTGTCGCGCACGCGATCGTCGGCGTAGAACACCGAGAAACTGTTGGTGAAGCGCTCCGTGAGCTTGGTCAGTGTGCCGGAGAGCAGAAACTGATCGGTGTCCTTGAGGTCATTGCGGGGCGACGTGGGCGTGTTGTCGTTACGCGTGGTGGAGAGGGCGGCAGACAGGCTTTGATACCAGCCATTCTGACCGGCGCGCTGCCAGGCGTTGTTGAAGCGCAGTGAGCCCTGAAACGCTTGCTTGTCCAGATAGACGCGCTGCACCTGCACGCTGTGCCGGAAGCGATTCACCTCACCCCCCCAGCTGTACGTCAGGTCTGCCAGTGCGAAGTCCATGTCGAACTGCGACGACGAGCGGTTGTCGTGCCGATTCAGCAGCAGACTGGCGTCGAGGCTGGTGTCGCGGGTGAAGGGGCGGCGGTAGCCCAGGGAGACGGTCAGGTCCGCGAAATCATCGCTCGTCTTCACCCCATCCTCTCCGAGTGCGATCTCGCCGATGAGTGGCGTGTCGATCAGCCCGTTGCTGGTGGCGCTGTTGATGTTGTCGTCACTGCCCAGCAGGGGAGCCGCGGAAAACGTGAAGGTCGACCGCAGATTGTCCCGCCGCGCCTGAATCAGGGCCAGAAACGCCTGGATGTTGTCGCGCACATTCGGGGGCGGATTGCTGGCAAGCACTTCATTGAACAGCGTTTCCGAGGCGGGCAGGTTATTGGTCAGCAGGTGGGCTCTGGCCAGTTCCAGTCGGGCGCGCTGGCGCAGGATGCTGGTTTCTCCGGTGACCACCACGCGCTCGAGGGCGAAGATGGCTTCATTGACGTTGCCGGATTCCAGCGCGGCGATGCCGAACAGCAGGTCGAATTCCGATTCCCCTTCCCAGGTGCCCAACTGCGAATTGCCGAGCTCGAAGGCCTCTGCGAACTGCCCGGCGTTGAGCAATTGATTGAGTTGCTCGAGGGGAGGTGCAGGCTGAGCCAGAACCTCGGCGCTGCCGAAAAGCAGCACCAGACAGATTGCTCGTTTCAGTCTCATATGAAGGCCCGTTGCTGAAAAACTGAAAGAGTGCCTTGGAAGGCACTTCGAATTCTTGCGCGATGGCACTGCTGCGGATGGCTTGCCTGGCAGGTGCCGTCGTCTAGTGATCGATCAATATCTATACAAGATGGTCGCAACTTTACCTCGAATTGCCAGATTGTGAAACGCAGGCCCTTAATTTCGTGGGAAATCTGTGATGAACCTCGAATCCGCCACGGCGGATTGCGCCGATCGCTCTCGTCGTCTATCGGCCCGCGGGTGCAAAACTTTGACAAGCCCAGGGGGCGTAGGTACTTTGCTTGGCCATCAGGAGTATGTGTCATGGTTCGATTTCACACCGCGTTGCCGCTCGTCTGCCTTGCCTTGCACAGCAGCGCCAGCCTCGCCCAGGAAGCCCCGCCGGCTCGCAACAATCTTGGTGTCGGCGCCTATTACAGTACGGGTGACTATGGTCTGGACGATGACACGTCCATCTATTTCATACCGGTTTCCTACGAACGCAGTGTCGGCAACTGGAACCTGCAGATTTCCTCGGCTCACTTGCAGATCACCGGCTATGGCAACGTCCTGGTCAATGTCGGTGGCGTTGGCCGCAACGAGTTCGTGGAACTGGAGGAAGTGCCGGTGCAATCGACTTCCAGAGGGGTGGGGGATACGGTGCTGTCCGCCACCTATCAATGGCCGGGCGACGGGCAGAGTGGGGTGTTTGTGGACATGGGTTTGGAGGTCAAGCTGCCCACCGCGGACGAAGACAAGGGCCACGGCACCGGTGAGCTGGACTATGGTGGGCAAGTCGATGTCTACAAACTGCTGGGCTCCACCACGGTCTTTGGCACCCTGGGGTATCGGTTTCGCGGACAGTCCACGCTGTTCGACCAGATGACAGACTCCGCGTATGTATCCCTGGGATTCTCGCAGCCCGTGAACGAGCGCTGGAGTTACGGCGTGATCTATGACTTCCGCGAGGCCGCTTCCACCACGTCCGGCGAGACTCATGAGCTGCTGCCTTATGTCTCATGGGCGCCAGCGCAATCCTGGTCACTGATGTTCTACGCCGCGAAAGGATTCACGCAGGACAGTCCCGACATCGCCGTCGGCATGCAACTGGGGCGGCGCTGGTAATTGGCTGAGTGGGCAGCCCTGTTCAGATGCGCATGGGCTGCACGCGGCTGGGCAGCAGTGATGGACGCTCTACCGGTCTGATGCGCTGGAACGGCGGCAGGTCGGGACGCTGGATACGCTCTGGAACGCTTGCGCGATCCAAGGGTTCCGCCGGAACATCCTCTTTTGATTCCTGCGCCACTGTGACCGACTCGGCCGGTACGCTTGCCGTTTCCACCAGTCCTCCCACGTCAGTCGTCAGACTTTGGACAGCCTGCACTACTGGCGTGAGTTGCGTGTCGCTCCCAGGCTCAAGCTCTGGTGCGCTGGCAGTTGCTGTTGCGGCGACTTGCTCGGGAGCAGGCTTCGACTCAGCGTCAACCGCCAATGGCTCGGGGGCGTCTGCGACAACGAGCTCCGGCGTTGCGGGACGCTCCAGTGCAGGCGCCTGGGCGATGTCGATCAGCACCGCGGGTTGACCGCTTGCAGGCGTGACGGCGACGTCATCGGCTTGCTCGCGCTCGGCCAGCGCGTTTGTTTCCAGACTGCTGGAAAGCTCGATCAGCACGCTTTCCTCGAGGGAGGGGGTGTCGGCGAGCTGCAGGGTGGCGTCCTGCGAGTCTGCTGCCGGTTGCGCGTCCTGTTCAGAGTCGGTCGGTGTTGCGCTGGTGAAGAAAGGGGAGGGTCCGCCAGTACCGCCGAATCCGCTGCCGCCAAACTCGCCCGATTTGCCTGTGCCACCAATACCGCTGCCGCCATCGTCGCCTTCGCCGCCGCCCGTGACGGTGCCCATGCTGGTGGCAGCGAGGATGAGACTGGCTGCGAAGAGAAACGCCGCCAGGAGCATGGTGGCCGGATAACGGCGCAGCGCAAGTATTGCTCTAGGCATGGTGGATGTCCTCGTCCGCAGGGCGCGCGGGCAGTTCCGCGTCGTAATGGAAGACCCCGAAATTCATTCGGTGGTTTCTGTCCGGACCGCTCTCGTCACGTTTCTGCAACTGCAATGCCGCGCGATTCATGGTGGTCAGGGCGTGCATTCCCGTCTGTCTGGCGAGATCGGACAGCGTGTGGATCGACTCCAGACTCAGCTTGTCATAATAGACGCTTCTGTCGAAATAGGAAGGCGAGAGGCCGAGCAGGTTGTGTGCGCCAGCACTCAGATGATCATGAATGTTCTTGCCGAAGAAGAAGGCCTTCTCGTCAAAGCCCTTGTCCGGGGTGAACGCACCGGTATTGAGCGTCACGCAGTTGGCATCGTCGAGCGAGGCAATGCCGAGATGCAGCCACTCGTCGAGAATCACGCGCGGACGAATGTCCTGTCGGCACACTATTTCCACGAGATCGTCAAAGGTCTTGCCGTTGGACGGGCGCACGCTGGAGCGCAAGGGCAGGGCCAGTGGCGCCCCGGTGTCGTCGGCAAATTCAGGTGACCCTAGCCAGACACCAATGATCTGGGCTCCAGCCGAGATCGTGCGTGGCGTTCGTGCAGCGTCCTCCTGTTCAGTGCGCAACCGTTTCACGTCCTTGCGATGCACGCCAGTCAGCAGGGTGATGCGGCTGTCAGTCTGACGCTTGCTGCCTGCCTGGAACTCCTGATCTGCAACTTCCACATAGACACTCTTGAGCAGATTGATCAGGTACGGGTAGGTGATCTGCCTGGACAGCAGCAGACGAACCAACGGCCGCAAGAGCTTGCGTAGTGCTGTGACCAAGGCTGCCGGCGGCTGGCCTGGTGCTTGTGGCGTAGCGTGCTGTTCAGTCATGGCGCGGAGTATAGCGGAAGGGTGGGAATAGTTCCCACAAGTTTATGCGGGCTAAAGCGCCGCTGCGCTTGACGTGGGAATTATTCCCACCTATTCTCCAATCCATTGAAAGCTGACGTGATATGGCGTCCGCTTGATGGTCACTTCGGGAGCAGCAACAGGACGTCATGGGCCCGCACACCTTTGAGCATTCAGAATCGTCACTTGCAGGCAGCTTGCAGGCAGCCCGCAGTGCTGCCTCGCGCATACTGTTGCAGGACGGGCGCTTGCTGGCCTGGTCTGAATATGGAGCCACGCGGGGCTTTCCCTTGTTCTACCTGCACGAGGCGGGAAGCTCGCGACTGGAGGCTGCCTTTTTCGATGCCGAAGCGCGGCGCGGCGGATTCCGGCTGATTGCGGTGGATCGACCGGGCCTAGGAGAGTCTGACCCGCACGCCCTCATGACGCGCGCCAGCTGCGCTGACGATCTTCTGCAGCTGGCCGACCAGCTTGGTTTGCGTGAATTCGGCATTCTCTCTTCCGGCGCTGGCTCGGCGATTGCGCTGGTCACGGCGTCACGCGCACCTGAGCGAGTGAAGTGTGTGCTGGGGGTGTCGAGTCAGTTGGCGGTCTGCAATGCCCGTGAACGCTTGGTCTGCCGATTTCTGCGTGAGTTCCTGTCCACCTTTCTGCGTTGCATGCTGGGCTTGCGTCTTGCATTCGGCAATTCCACCCCTGAACAGTATCTTCGTCGTCTGTGCGACTCGCTCACCTACGCTGACCGGCGCCTGCTCGACAATCCTGACATTCGCATGAAGCTCGTGCAGAGTGCGTCCGAAGCAGTTCGCCACGGTGCGGGTGGCGTTGCGCGCGACACGGCACTGTCTCTCGCTCCCTTGAACCTGTCCGCCGCGTCGCTGCCAATGCCCATTCATGTCTGGCTGGGAGGCGTGGAGCATCTTGCGCAGTTCAGCAGCGTCCCATCTTTTCTGGCGAGTCTGCCGCGCGGAGTGCTGCATCGACTCGTCAACCATGGACGCTATTTCTTCTGGCGTTACAGCGAAGGGGTTTTCACGACTGCAGCGCGACTCCTGCAGGAGCAGGCGTCGTGTGACAACAGCCAGCAGGCGAAATCCATGCATCAGGAGTCAGACGTGCTCTGTCGCGCGGCCGCTCTGGCTGGTTAATGGGATTCGTGCAGATCGAAGTCACAGACATGGTGACTGAAATGCAGGTCACCCAGGCTGCTTTCCGGATGTTGTCGGTTCTCGATGACCTTGTACGCGCCGCTTTCTATGAACACATTCATGAGACTCTGATCCACTGCTCCTGCCTTAGCTTCCTTCTGCAGAATGTCCAGTGCGAATTCGGCCGGCACGGCGGCCTTGTACGGACGATCTGAAGCGGTCAGTGCATCATAGATGTCGCAGATGGTCATGATCTTGGAGGCGAAGGGAATCTCCCCGGCGCTTCTGCCTTCCGGGTAACCAGTGCCATTGAGCTTTTCGTGATGTGCGCCAGCAATCTCGGGGACCCTGCGAAACTCTTCCGTCCAGGGAATCAATTGCAGGAAGTTTCTCGTGTGAGTGACGTGAGACTCGATCTCCAGACGCTCATCGCGCGACAGGCTGCCCTTGGGTATCGACAACATGGCGAACTCGTAGTCGCTGACGATCGCAAAACCATGCTCGCGTTCGAACGCCGGTCCGTAGGATGCCAGGCGTTGCAGATCCGTGGCGCTGGCGCTTTCCAGAATGCTGGGTTCATTTGCCTTCACGATGGTTTCGAAAAAGTGATCCAGTCGATTGAGCTCAATCTGCAGGGCCTGTTCGATCCTGGCGGAATTTTCCGGTGTGCCGATGCCTTTTCTGTATTGTTGCAGTTGCTCCTGCAGCGCGCGGTTTTTCAATTTCTCCTTCGCCAGCAGGATTCTGTAATGAATGCTGTGGATGTTCTCGTGACTGAGCTTCTTCGATTTCACCAGTACTGACTCGCGCACACCCACCTTGCCGAAATCATGCAGCAGCGCCGCATAGCGCAGTTCGCGAAGCTTCGCTTCGGAGTGAACTTCGCAGCAGTGTTGCGGGTGCGTCTCAATGCTGACTGCCCGCGCCAGCGCCACGCAGAGTTCCGCGACACGGAACGAGTGACCACTCGTCGTGGGGTCTCGCTGTTCGATGGCCATCACGGATGCCTTGACGAAGCCTTCGAACAGTCGGCGGATATCGTTGTGCAGAATGGCATTCTCGATCGCCACCCCGGCTTGACCGGCCAGTGCCTGCAACAGGCGACAGGTCGACTCATCAAACGGGAGGATGTCATTCCTGGTATCCATGCCCGGGGTCAGTTGAATGTCACGCTGTTTCTTCCTGTTGATGAACTGCAGCACGGCGATGACATTCTTGTTCTTGTTCAGCGCCGGCAGCGTCAACATGCTGACTGTTCTGTAGCCTGTGTTCTCATCAAAGCTCTTGTTGAATCCGTAGGGCGCAGACGGCGGAATTTCATAGGCATCGACGATATTCAGCGGTTCTGTCGTCAACGCCACGTATCCTGCTATGGACTGACTGTTCAAGGCGAAGCGGCGTTCCTCGAACGGGAAATCCATGGAGTCGTTCTGAGTCAACTTGAAGGTGATGTGGCCTTCCTCGGCATTCACCAGGAACAGGGAGGCCGCGTCACAGTCCGACATGTTCTGGCCTTCGGCGAGAATCTTGCGCAAGAGAACGGCCAGATCGTTCTCTGCAGCAAGTGCAATCCCGACGCTGGCGAGCTTGTCCAGATTGCCTTCGATGCTTGCCATTGCCGCATCGCTGTCGCGTATGCGCCGGCGTTGAATGACGGTTTCACAGGCATTTTGCAGAATCTTGCGTGATTGCTGCGCTGGAAAATGCGGTGCGAACAGGACATCGACGCCATCGAGCGCGGCATTCGCACTCATCAGCAAGGCATTCGGCAGGGTGCAGCGCCATTCATCCGGGGAAGCGCAAAGCAGCAGTGACGTGTCCAGCAGCACCATGGCGGGATCAACGGTATTCGCCTCTGCCAGCGAGCTGACAACCCGAAGATGCAGAGCGCCAAGTGTCAACTGCTGCCAGAAGGGCTGGGAAAGACTTTCGGCGCCCAGGCATATGGTCAGCACGGCATCGGAATTTGTCGGCCTTTCAAGGGGGAAGGACAAGGCTCTTGACTCCCCGGACGCAAGTGTCCGCTGCTGGCGAGAGTGGGTGGATGTGTCGTTCGAAGTGTAGCGCACGACCAAGGCCTTGGCGACGGCGCAGCTGAAATGCACAAAGGCACCGAAGCAGGCTTCGGTGCCTTTGTGGAGTTTGCTGTAGATTTTCCGGGATCAGCTGCTGTAACGCGCGGAGCCTAGACCTGCCGTGGCCTGACGTGCGCTGGCAAGCAGGCGGAAATGCGGTTTACGGGCTCGTGCGGCCGCTGCTTCCGCAGCAAGAATGTCCTTGATGAACTTGTCGAGCATCTGCCGCGCTTCTGACTCGTAACGGAACGGACCGATGTTGCTGCCCTCCCTCGTGCGGAAGTACCAGAGCCCACCCTTGTCGAAAACACGATCGGAACGCTGCGGGATTACGCGATCTGACCTGTCTTGCCTGCGAAGGCTTGTCATGATTTTGCTCCTCTGGTTGTCTTCGTCAGCTCAGGCCGGCGCCTTGCGAGGTGTTCGTGAGAACACCAGGCAGCCCGGCCCGAGCTGACGAGTGGATCGAAATTAGTATGAGGATTAAGAAGTGAGAAGAGCGCAAATACTATGCCATTCCGGCAAGTTCACGGGAGTGCCATGACACTCTTTTGTTTGATGATAAATGAAACTAATTCAATAGGTTATCGATCCCAAATGGAGGTTTGGCGAGTTCCGGGAATTTGCTTTTCCATCAAGACGTTAGCCCAGAAAATTAATGCGTCGAATTTTCCCTGATCCAATTCATTTTCAGTGCAGGTTGCGTCGCGAATGATCAATATTTATCCATTCAAAACAAAGGCTTGTCTGCGGTCTTCAAGAAAAAATATTTCTGGAACCAAGAGTTCGAGGCATTCAACGTTCGAAGCGCTCGCGGGCAATCTCGTTCGCAATGACAAGATCCTCGTCTGTGTTGATATTCAGGTAATACCCCAGCGCCGGGGTGGCCAGAGTCAACAGGGTGTTAGGCTGGGATCTGATGAACTGCATGGGGCTGTAAAGTCCCATCTCCAATGCCTCCGCCAGGCACTCTTCGAGTCCTGCTTCCCAGACTGAGAACAGAGGCTGCCATTGCTCTCCTGTCTGCAGCCAGCCAATTCTGGCGTTGTCCCGGAGCATGACGGTCGCGAGACGCTCCACGAGATCGCCGTCGAACCACGGGACGTCGCCAGGGAAACACGCGACATGCGTGCATGCCGGTTCATTCTCGCGGCACCAGCGCATGGCTGCATGAATACCCGCAAGGGGGCCGGAATCCGTGCTGACGAGATCCTTGATCAAGGGGAGTTCGAATGGCTCATACAGTTCGAAGTCTCTGTTGACGTTGATGAGGAGTCTGTCGGTTTGAACCCTGGCGGTTTCGATGATCCATTCGATGATGGACTTGTCTCCTGCTGCCATGAGCGCTTTTTGCCGATAGTGCATGCGTGAGCCTCGACCTCCCGCAAGGATGACTCCGCACACGCCCATGTCAGCGCGCTTCATGGTCGACTCGAATGGCGGGAAGGCGTGGAGTTTGCAAGTACATCAGATGATTGGTCACGATATTCACAATTGAATATATACAGGCAGTGTGGGAGAATCGCGCACTTCAGAGGCCTTGGAATTCACCTTAAGCTCTTGAATTATAAGAACTTAAGCAGAAAGCACGCTAGCTGGCAAGCACAAGAGCCTCAGGCAATCACAGCGAAGACGTCAACTGGTCACCGTACGAGAGTGCGGTGCGTCGATGATTTTCAGAATGACAATGACAGGCGGACGACAACGGTACGCCGACAGTAGAGGGTAATTCATGCAAGTTTCCATCGAGACAATCTCCGAACTCGAGCGACGAATGACAGTTGGTGTTCCTGCTGCGGTAGTCGAAAGTGCTGTCATGGCGCGGCTCCAGGAAGCTGCGGGCAATGTACGCCTGAACGGGTTCCGCAAGGGCAAGATACCTTTGAACGTCATCAAGAGCCGCTACGGCAAGGGTGTGCGCCAGGAAGTGGTGGGCGATGTCATGAGTCGCACCTATTATCAGGCTATTGCAGAGCAGAACCTGAAGCCGGCCGGTCAACCGCGCATCGAGCCCAGATCCATTGCTGAAGGCAAGGACCTGGAGTACGTGGCGCTTTTCGAGGTGTTTCCGGAAGTCACTCTTGGAGATTTCAAGGAGCTGAAAGTCGAAAAGCTGGTCTCGCAGGTTGAGGACGAGAACATCGACAAGATGATCGAGACCCTGCGTCAACAGCGTCAGACCTGGGAGCCGGTCACCCGTCAGAGCAAGAACAAGGATCGCTTGAATATCGATTACGTGGGCACCATGAATGGTGAGGAATTTGCTGGTGGTTCAGCGAAGGGCGCCAATCTGGTTCTTGGTTCGCAGCGCATGATCGAGGGTTTCGAGAAGGGCTTGACCAAGAAGAAGGCCGGCGATGAAGTGGTTCTCGATCTGGTGTTCCCTGAGGACTACCAGAACAAGGATCTCGCCGGCAAGCCCGTCAAGTTCGAGATCAAAATCAATTCCGTCAGCGCTCCCGTGCTGCCCGAGCTCAATGACGAGTTCTTCGCGGTGTTCGGCATTGAGGAAGGCGGTCTGGACGCTTTCCGCAAGGAAGTCGCAGCCAACATGGAGCGTGAGCTCAAGAATGCCAGCAAGGCCAAGGTGAAGAGCCGCCTCATGGAGCAGCTGCTGGAACAGAACAAGATCACGCTGCCGAAGAGCCTTGTTCAGGGTGAGATCAATGCGCTGCGTCAACAGGCACTGCAACAGTTTGGTGGAGGAAAGCAGAGCATTGATCCTTCGCTGCTTCCGGATGAGCTCTTCGTGGAGCAGGCGCAGAAGCGCATTGCACTGGGGCTGATTCTTGGCGAGGTGATCAAGAGTCGAGGTCTGAAGGCGGATCCTGATCTGGTGAAGTCAACCATTGAAGACATCGCTTCCACCTACGAAACGCCCGAGCAAGTCGTGCGCTGGTACTACAGCAACAAGGAGCAACTGGCCTCTGTCGAGTCTTCAGTGCTGGAAGATCAGGCGTTCGAAGCGATTCTTGCGGAAGCGAAAGTGAAGGAAAAGCGCGTCAGCTACGACGACGCCATCAAGCCGGACACGGCGAAAGCAGACAAGAAGTAACGAGATCATATGGATCACAGGCAGGAACTGACCGTGTCAACATTGGTGCCGATGGTTGTCGAACAGACTGCGCGCGGCGAGCGCTCCTATGACATCTACTCCCGGCTTTTGAAGGAGCGGGTGATCTTCGTGGTTGGTCAGGTGGAAGACTACATGGCCAACCTCGTCGTGGCGCAATTGCTGTTTCTGGAGTCTGAGAATCCCGACAAGGATATCCATCTCTATATCAATTCCCCCGGTGGTTCCGTCACAGCGGGATTGTCGATATACGACACCATGCAGTTCATCAAGCCAGACGTGAGCACTATGTGCATTGGCCAGGCGGCCAGCATGGGGGCCTTGTTGCTTGCTGGTGGCGCCAAGGGCAAACGCTATGCGCTGCCTCATTCGCGAATGATGATCCACCAGCCCAGTGGCGGTGCACAGGGCCAGGCGTCTGATATCGAGATACAGGCCAATGAGATCATCAAGTTGCGCCACCAACTCAATCACATCATGGCCATGCATACTGGCAAGGACCTCGAGACAATCGCGCGAGATACCGAGCGCGACAACTTCATGAGTGCCAGCGAAGGTGTTGAATACGGCCTGATAGACCGAGTCCTCAGTCGCCGCGTGATGTAATTCGCCGCTGCTCAGGAAAATTTTTCCGCAGGCTCGCTCGAGAGCCGTTAAATCTTGCCGATGACCATGGGAAGGGCGATGCCCGGCTGCTGACCGCGGCAGCTACCGCTATTGGAGAGCGCTGGAAAGTCCTGTAATCTGGGCCGGCGTCGAATTTGAGGGTTAGTTTAATGTCTGATGATCGTTTCAACAAAGGCGATGACAGTGGCAAGTTGCTCTACTGCTCCTTCTGCGGCAAGAGCCAGCACGAAGTCCGCAAGCTGATTGCCGGCCCCTCTGTGTTCGTCTGTGATGAATGCGTCGATCTGTGCAACGACATCATTCGAGAGGAAATCCAGGAAAAGGACGGTGAAGGCGGCAGCCGCAAGTTGCCCATTCCTGAAGAGATCAAGAGCACCCTGGATGAGTATGTCATCGGTCAGGAGCGTGCCAAGAAGGTTCTCGCAGTTGCCGTTTACAATCACTACAAGCGCTTGAACTACGAGCATTCAGCAGGCGGCGTTGAACTGGGCAAGAGCAATATCCTGATGGTGGGCCCCACAGGCACTGGCAAGACATTGCTCGCAGAAACACTGGCACGCTTGCTCGATGTGCCCTTCACCATCGCAGATGCCACTACATTGACGGAAGCCGGCTATGTCGGTGAAGACGTTGAGAACATCATTCAGAAGCTTTTGCAGAAGTGCGACTACGATGTCGAGAAGGCGCAGATCGGCATCGTCTACATTGACGAGATCGACAAGATTTCCCGCAAATCCGACAACCCCTCCATCACGCGCGATGTCTCGGGTGAAGGTGTGCAGCAAGCGCTGCTCAAGTTGATCGAGGGCACCGTCGCCTCTGTTCCGCCGCAAGGCGGTCGCAAGCACCCCCAGCAGGAGTTTCTTCAAGTCGATACATCCAACATCCTGTTCATCTGCGGCGGCGCCTTTGCAGGTCTCGACAAGATCATTCGAGATCGCTCGGAAAAAGGTGGCATCGGGTTTGGTGCCGAAGTCCGCAGCAAGGACCTGGAGCAGAAGACAGGCGAGACACTGCGTGATGTCGAGCCTGAAGATCTGGTGAAGTACGGTCTCATCCCCGAATTTGTTGGCCGTCTGCCAATGATCGCCACACTTGATGAACTCGATCTTGATGCTCTGGTGCGAATCCTCAAGGAACCAAGAAACGCGCTTATCAAGCAGTATCAGAAACTGTTCGAGATGGAGGGGGTGGAGATCCAGTTCCGTGACGAAGCCCTCAAGGCAGTGGCGCAAAAGGCGAAGGAGCGCAAGACGGGGGCGCGTGGATTGCGCTCCATCATGGAAAGTGTGCTGCTTGACACCATGTACAAGATTCCGTCCATGGACAAGGTCAGCAAAGTCATCATCGATGCTGCCGTCATCAATGGAGAGTCGGAACCTCTTCTGGTTTACGAAAATCGAGAGCAGCAGTCCAGGACCGCGGCCGACGAGCATTGATTTGCTCTCTTGGTCACTGAAAGGCCGGCGAACATTGCAATTACCGTTGAACGCCCCAAGGATAGTGCCTGAATACCATTGAGTTCAGTTTGCCACTCCGTATTTTCAGGATGTAATTATGGGTCTTCATGCAGAATCCTCAGAAGTCGCGAAGAATGTATTGCCACTGCTGCCATTGCGCGATGTAGTGGTCTATCCGCAGATCGTCCAACCCCTGTTCGTGGGAAGACCCAAGTCCATCAAGGCGCTGGAAATGGCGATGTCCACTGGCAAGCAGGTCTTGCTGGTGGCCCAGAAGAACCCCACCGACGATGACCCCGGTGCACGTGACGTTTTCGAGATCGGCACCATCGCGAGCATACTCCAGCTGATTCGCCTGCCGGATGGCACTGTGAAAGTGCTGGTTGAAGGGGTGAATCGCGCCAGGATCAAGTCAGTCGATTACGATGCCGACTACTTCCAGGCAAACATTGCCGTCCTGATTCCCGAAGCTCTGCCAATCAAGCAGTCTGATCTCCTCGTGCGTTCCCTGCTAACGCAATTTGAACAATACGTTCAGTTGAGCAAGAAGATCCCGCCGGAAGTGATGACATCGATCTCCAGCATCGATGAACCCGGCCGACTCGTCGATACTATCGCTTCACACATGGCGTTGCAGGTACAGGAGAAGCAGAATCTGCTGGAACTTGTCGGTCTGCAGGCGCGCATCGAACACCTGATGAGTCTCATTGAGTCCGAGATCGACTTGTTCCAGGTGGAAAAGCGCATTCGCGGTCGCGTGAAGAAGCAGATGGAGAAAAGCCAGCGCGAGTACTACTTGAATGAGCAGATGAAGGCCATTCAGAAGGAAATGGGCGAGCTGGACGACTCACCCAATGAAGCGGAAGAATTAAAGCAGAAAATCGAGGCGGCGGGCATGTCTGCCGAGGCGAAAGACAAGGCACTGTCCGAGTTGAACAAGTTGCGCATGATGTCGCCGATGTCGTCTGAAGCTTCCGTCGTGCGCACGTATATTGACTGGATGGTTAATATCCCCTGGAAAGCCCGAAGCAAAGTCAGGTTCGATCTGGAGAAAGCGGAACAGGTACTGGAAAACGATCATTACGGACTGGAAGAGGTAAAGACACGAATCCTCGAGTACCTGGCCGTGCAGAAGCGCGTCAAGAAGCTCAAGGGTCCCATTCTCTGCCTGGTCGGACCGCCCGGTGTAGGCAAGACCTCTCTCGGGGAGTCCATCGCGCGGGCGACCAACAGGAAGTTCGTGCGCATGGCTCTGGGTGGCGTGCGTGACGAAGCCGAGATTCGTGGGCATCGCCGTACCTATATCGGATCATTGCCGGGCAAGCTGTTGCAGAAACTCGCCAAGGTCGGCGTGCGCAATCCGCTGTTCCTGCTCGATGAAATCGACAAGATGGGGATGGACAATCGGGGCGACCCGGCGTCTGCGCTGCTCGAGGTGCTCGATCCGGAGCAGAATCACAGCTTCAACGATCACTATCTGGAAGTGGATTACGACCTTTCCGAAGTGATGTTCGTCTGCACGTCCAATACCATGAATATTCCCGGTCCGTTGCTGGATCGCATGGAGATCATCCGTCTTCCGGGATACACAGAAGATGAGAAGATCAATATCGCCACACGCTACCTCGTGCCCAAGCAGCAGCAGAACAATGGCATTCAGCCGGGTGAATTGATCATTGGAGGGGATACTGTCAAGGATCTGGTTCGCTATTACACGAGAGAGGCGGGTGTCCGCAGCCTTGAACGTGAGATTGCGAAGATCTGCCGCAAGGTCGTCAAGGAACATTCATCCCTGAAGAAGCCCGACCCGGTGGTTCTCAGCAGTGAATTGCTGGAGAAGTATTCCGGGGTGCGCAAGTTCGATTTCGGTGTCGCGGAGGAAAAGAACCTTGTTGGTCAGGTCAACGGACTCGCCTGGACCCAGGTCGGGGGGGAGCTTCTGACCATTGAAGCCGTTGCCCTTGAAGGCAAGGGCAAGACCATCAAGACTGGCTCCCTGGGTGACGTCATGCAGGAATCGATTCAGGCCGCCATCACGGTCGTTCGCAGCAGAGCGACTGCGCTAGGCCTGAAACCGGGCTTTCATGAGACAGTGGATCTGCATATCCATGTGCCCGAAGGGGCAACCCCCAAGGACGGACCAAGCGCAGGTATCGGCATGTGCACGGCCCTGGTTTCTGCGTTGACGGCAATTCCCGTACGTGCAGATGTCGCCATGACGGGGGAAATCACGCTGCGCGGTCAGGTTCTGCGAATCGGTGGCTTGAAAGAGAAATTGCTGGCGGCGCACCGCGGCAAGATCAAGACAGTCATCATTCCCGCTGACAACGAGAGGGATTTGCGCGAGATTCCCGACAATGTGAAGGCAGAACTGGAAATCAGACCCGTTCGATGGATTGATCAGGTTCTGGAAATTGCGCTGGAGTATCAGCCGATTCCCGTTTCTGATGATTTGATTGCAAAACCGGGACATGCTTCAGGGGCCGACGACAACGACGCAAACAAGGATGAAATGCCTGTAAATACGCACTGAATCACACCCGCAGGGGGGGTATTCAGTTGACACGGCTTTCCGTGCCTTGGTATAAAGTGCCGGCCGTATTCGATGGAACTCCTTATCTCGTAAGGAAAATCAGGCACCGTAATCAAGCACAGTGTGGCACTTGAATAGTCATTTCGCCGCGTGAGAATTTCAGTAATTATTCATCATAGAAAAATAAGGGGATAACGTGAACAAGTCAGAATTAATTGATGCTGTGGCAGCGGGTGCCGATATTCCGAAGGCGACAGCAGGGCGAGTGATCGATGCAATGATCGATGCCATCACTGATTCACTCAAGAAGAGTGACCCGGTTGTGCTGGTGGGCTTCGGCACATTCACAACCAAGGAGCGCGCAGCTCGCCAAGGCCGTAATCCCCAGACTGGTGCGTCAATCCAGATCAAGGCAGCCAAAGTGCCCACATTCAAGGCAGGCAAAGCACTGAAGGATTCAGTGAATCTCTGACCGGCTATTCCAGATTCGCTGGCGCAGTTGGCGCTTGTAGAAGCAGATGCAAGCTTGGAAATGAAATCGGCCTCTGCTTCGCAAACACAATCAAGCCGCTGGCTTGCGGATTTCCAAGGCGCATCCTCGATGCGCCTTTTTAGTTTAAGAGGGGCGCTGGAAAACGTCTGATTCATCAGAGTCCCGTAACCGGCTTCGACATAACGACAGGGTTAGATATGCTGCAGACCATACGCGACAATTCGCAGGGACTTATCGCCAAGCTCATCATTGGATTCATCATCGGCATCATGGCCCTTTTCGGGGTCGAATCCATCATGAGTGGCTTCGTGACCAATCCCACAGTTGCGGAAGTGAACGGTGAGGAGATCACCGAGCCGGAACTCACGACGAGTGTGCAGAACCTGCTTGCATCCGTTGGCGGCAATCTGGAAAACCTCGACGAAAACCTCATTCGCCAGGTGGCTCTGAATCAGATCATCGAAGACAGATTGCTGCGTCAGGCCGCCGAGGATGCGGCGCTCGCCATTTCCAGCGATGCCATCGATCTCCAGATAATCAACAATCCGCAGTTCCAGGTGGGTGGAGTATTCAATTCCGAGCTTGCTGTGAGAACCATGGCGACTCAGGGGTTCACTGTGCCCGCGTATCGTCAGGCTCTCGCTGACCAGATGGTCGTCGGACAGATCGCCAACGCCTTTGCCTCCTCGGGGTTTGTCACCCAGAATGAACTGGAACGAATCGCCGCCCTGTCTTCCCAGACCAGGGATTTCAGGTTTGTGTCCGTCACGCTCGGCAATCGAACCGAGGGTGAGGCCATACCGGCAGACCAGATCGAGACTTACTATCAGAACAATCAGTCGCGCTTCATGATCGAAGAGGAAGTGGCTGTCGACTACGTATTGCTGGACAAGGTAGACATCTTTGCCGAAGTGCAAGTGAGCGATGAGGATGTTCAAGCCCGCTATGAGGAGGAGCGCGCTGCCTCCAGTGCTTCCACGCAACGCCGCGCGTCGCACATCCTGCTGGAGATCGGCGCAGGAGCCACCGAGGAATCCGTGGTGGCCCAGGCTGTTGCGCTCAAGTCACGTCTCGACGCCGGCGAGGATTTCGGCTCAGTCGCACTTGAGGCCTCTGTAGACACGGTATCGGCAGAGCAGGGCGGGGACATCGGTTACTCCGATGGTACGGCATTCCCGAGCGCCGTCGAGCAGGCACTTGCCGCAATGCAGGTAGGACAGGTGTCGGACCCCGTGGTGACGGAATTCGGTGTCCATCTCGTCAAGCTGACGGAGTACGACGTCAACGAGTTCCCGACGCTGGAGGAATCCGCTGATCGAATTCGTCGTGAGCTGAGCAGTGCCGAAGTTGACGAGATTTATTTCTCTCGCCTGGAAACACTCGCCAATCTCGCATTCGAGACTACCGATCTTACGGAGATTTCCCAGGAATTGTCCCTGCCAATACAGCAGAGTGAATTGTTCTCACGAGCTGGTGGATTCTCCGAGATCACCACGAATGCAAATGTGATTGCTGCCGCCTTCTCCGACGAGGTTCTCGTCGATGGCAATAACAGCGAAGTGGTGGAAATGGGCAGTGATCGGGCCTTGGTGCTCCACCTCAACACCCACAACCAAGAAACCATGCGCAGCCTTGAGGAGGTGCGTGGGGAGATAGCGGCCATCCTTCGCACTGAAATGGAGAAAGAGCGTGCGGCAGCTCTTGGCGAACAACTGCTGACTGCCTTGCGCAGCGGCCAGCCCATCGACCAGTTGCTCGTCGACAATGAGCTGCAGTGGATCGTGCAGACCAATGCTGCGCGTGATCAGGCTGGTCTGAATTCCGAAGTGCTCCAGAATGTCTTCGCCTTGTCGGCGCCAGCGGAAGGGGAGTCGGCATACAGCGGGTTCGCCCTGACCAACGGGACCTTCATCGTGGCTGAGTTGCAACGCGTGAATCGTGGTTCGCTGGAACAGATGGAAGCGAGCGAGCGCGAGGAACTGGTGCGATCGTTTGTGGAGCGGGACGGGCGAACTGCGTTCGACGCGTTCCTGGCCAATACTCGCAACAATGCCGACATCACGGAAAACCTGACGCCAGCAGCCACTTTCTAAGTGGCCCGCTGACTCAATTCAGCTTGTCCAGACCCGGGTGAAGCACGAGTGCCTGCCCGGGGTGGATCAAATCTCCTGTCCCTATGCCATTCCAGGCAGCCAGCTCTGCAACACCCACGCCTAACTCCTGCGCAATGCGTGACAGGGAATCTCCTGACTTGACGGTATAGATTTGAGGGGCTGACGCCTCTGGATTTCCGCCGGCCTGCACGACGGTGGTATCCGTTTTCACTTGCAGCACTTGCCCGGGCTTCAGAATGGAATCCAGACTGATGTCGTTCAATTGTGCCAGTGCATTCACACTAAGGTTGTAGCGATCCGCAATTCGCCAGAGCGTGTCACCCGAACGGACAGTGTATTGCGGGCTGGAATCCGGAGGCGCGACTGGGCGGGAACTGGATCCCGCGTACTGAGGAGCGTCCGGAATCGGCAGTGGAGTGCCCGCGGTGTACGCGCGCGGGATCAGCAGGGACTCGCCTGCGATGATGCGGCTGCCATCCAGTCCATTGGCCTGTTGCAGCGCGCTCACATCGGTACCGAACTGACGTGCGATCTTGCTGAGGCTGTCACCACGCTGGACGACATAGCGATCCCAGGTGACTTGCGGCCGCTCGGGAGCGTTAGCGAGAGCACTGAGGAAAGTTTCCTTGCGATCAACCGGCAGCAGCAGGCTGTGTGGCCCGTCGGGATGCGTGGCCCATTGTCTGAATCCGGGATTGAGCTGGTAGAGCTCGACGGGATCCAGTCCGGCCAGACTTGCCGCGAACTGCAGATCCATCTGATAACCGATCTCCACCTTTTCAACGACGCGCTCGTTCTTGATGTCCGCCAGTTCGACGCCGTAGTGATCGCGAGCGGCAACGAGCTGACTCAAGGCGATCAGCTTGGGAATGTATTCCTTCGTCACTGAAGGCAGGTTCAGTGACCAGAAATCGGTTGGCCGATCACGTGCGACGTTACGATCGATTGCTTTCTGTATATTGCCAGGACCGGCATTGTAGGCCGCAAGGGCAAGCATCCAGTCTTGATTGAAAGTCTCGTAGAGAGCTGCCAGGTAGTCCAGTGCCGCTTCTGTGGAGGCAAGCGGGTCGCGTCGCCCGTCATACCACCAGTCCTGCTTGAGGCCCAGGCTGCGAGCAGTGGCGCCCTGTATCTGCCACATGCCGACCACATTGCCGGGAGCGGCAGCATTGGGGTTGAATGCGCTCTCCACGATGGGCAAGAGAGCAAGCTCCGCAGGCATGCCACGACGCTCCAGCGTTTCGGCAATCTCGAACATGAAAGGTTCAGCGCGTTCAGTCCCTACCCGCAGAAGATTGGAGTTCTTCTGGTAGAAGGCCAGTTGTTCCTGTATCTGCCTGTTGTCCTGGCCGACAGAGAATTGGAAACCATGTGACAACCGCTCCCAGATGTCCTGGAAGGCGATTTCTTCCGAGGGAAGGGCCTCGTCCGAGGGGATCTGCACACGGGTGGCTGCGCCACGATTGGCGATCACGCGCCCGATAACAGAATCGCTGCCTCCCAATGCAGGGTCATCAGACAAGGAGCCGTTACCCTCATCGAGGGTGGAGCAGGCACTCAGGAATACGGTGGTCGCGATGGCCAGCGAGAGTTTGTTGAGCGGTAAATGACGCAGTGAAATCAAGATAAAGCCCGGTAAAACAAAAGGTTATATTCGGTTTCGCAGCGTGGTGACATGGTGATGGCTGCGCATTTCAACCTGTGAAACCGTCTTTCCAGCGTCTCAATTGCGTGAACAAATCGAGTTCGCTGACATGATCCGGACCGAATTGTGTCCGGATTATTGCAGACAGGTCATCACTACGACAGCGCAGAAACGGATTAGTTCGAAGTTCCGTCGCGATTGTCGAAGGCAGTGTCGGCAGTCCGTTCTGGCGCATGCGAAGGCATTCCGCCATTCGGTGCTGGCAGGCGATGTTATCCGGTTCGACGTGCAAGGCAAAGCGCAGGTTGCTCAATGTGTACTCATGGGTGCAGTAGACAAGAGTCTCGGGTGGAAGCGCTGCCAAGGTATGCAATGAGTTCATTAGTTGAGACGGTGTGCCTTCGCGCAGCCTGCCACAACCAGCTGAGAAGAGAGTATCCCCGCAAAAAACAATAGGTTGTATCCCAATGTTGTAGTGGTTTGAGAAGTAGGCGACGTGATCCAGTGTATGTCCTGGCACCTCTAATACTCGAAACTCTGTTCCCAGCACGCTGATGCGCTGATGGTTCGCGACATGATGAGTCAAGCCCCTGATCCTCTCATTGCGCGGACCGTACACTCGCACTGCCGGGAAGTGCTCTCGCAATGCCGGAATCCCTCCCGTGTGGTCGGGGTGATGATGAGTGATCAGAATATCGGTCAGTCGGGCATCACATGCCCGCAGCGACTCGAGCACCACGTTGGCATCCCCGGGGTCGACGACCACTGTCTCCGGCGTGTCGCGCTGTTGCAGCATCCAGATGTAGTTGTCCTCGAAGGCTGCAATGGCAGTGATCTGCAGGCTCATGGCATTTGATTTTCAAGGAAGAAGGACGCGATCATAGCCCCCAGTGCCAAATTGACAAGTCCTGCGTCCATGAAACTCAAGAGCGTCATCGCCGATCGCCTGAAACACCGCCGGAATCTTCCGGAGCCTGCCACTTTGTTCCATGACATGACTCAGTGGCTCGAGACTCCTCTGGGGCAAGCCTTGCTGGACAGCGAGCGCAAGCTGCTGGAGCCGGTTCTGGCGCGGATATTCGGATACCATTTCCTGCAGGTAGGCGTCAGCGAGGCATTCCTCCTGGATGAATCCCCGGTGGGGCACAGATTCCTTTTCGTGCCTCAGGGTGGGGCCGCCTCCAGGCATGCTGTTGCCAACAGCGAGGCTCTGCCGCTGCAGACTGACAGCGTCGATGCGGTGCTGATTCACCACGCACTCGACTACACTCCGGATTCACATCGACTCCTGCGCGAGGCCTCGCGAGTGCTCATGCCTGGTGGCAAGCTGCTGATCGTGGGCTTCAATCCCCTCAGTACCTGGGGGGTGCGTCGACTCGCGCGTGTGGGCACGCGGCTGCCCTGGAGTGCACGCTTCATTTCAGCCAACAGAGTCTGCGATTGGTTGAAGTTGCTGGAGTTCAGCGTCGAGCGGGTCAGCCATTGTGCCTATCTGCTTCCCTTCACCCACCCGAGAGTGGTGCAATTGGCGCCTGCGCTGGAGCGCTTCGGCAAGCGTTTTGCGGCCCCTTTTGGCGCAGCCTACATGATCGTGGCCTGCAAGCAGTTGATGCCTGTGACGCCGGTCATGCCGCGCTGGCCACGGATTTCCCGCCCGCTGATTGCCCGCACGCTGGGTGAGCCGGCCAGGGCACGGCCGCAGGCTGCTGAATCCGACATCCAGCATTGAGTCACACACAAGACAGGTAAAGCGTGTCACAACCAATCGAGATATACACAGACGGCGCCTGCAAAGGGAATCCCGGCAAGGGTGGCTGGGGCGTCCTTCTGCGCTACAAGGGCCACGAAAAGCGCCTTTACGGCGGGGAGCCACACACCACCAACAATCGCATGGAACTCATGGCCGTGATCAAGGGCCTTGACGCTCTCAAGCGGGAAGCCTGCGATGTGCGAGTGGTGAGTGATTCCACCTATGTGCTGAAAGGCATTTCAGAGTGGCTGCCAAACTGGAAGAAACGCGGCTGGAAGACCGCCGCGAAGAAGCCCGTGTTGAACGCCGATCTCTGGATGCAGCTGGATGAGCTTGCTGCACGCCACACGATTGACTGGCAATGGGTGAAAGGCCATAACGGCCATGTCGAAAACGAGATTGCCGATGAATTGGCGAATCTGGGTATCGAATCACTGGCGTCGCCGACGCCCTGAACTGACGAAAAGGCAGTAACACAGGATGCGACAAGTAGTACTGGATACCGAAACCACTGGGCTGGATCCCTCCCAGGGTCACAGGGTGATCGAGATCGGCTGTGTCGAGATCGAGAATCGACGTCTGACGGGCCGCCATTTTCACTGCTATCTGAACCCCGATCGCGATATCGACGAAGGCGCGGTGCAAGTGCACGGAATCACCTCGGCGTTCCTGGCGGACAAACCGCGTTTCACGCAGGTCATGGAGGATTTTCTGCAGTTTGTCATTGGCGCAGAGCTCATCATCCACAACGCGCCCTTTGACTTGAGTTTCCTGGACAGTGAACTCGCCCTGGCGGGCAGCCCGAATCGCTCTTTGCAGGCCCTGTGTCCCGTGACGGACACCCTGCTGATGGCGCGCAAGAAGCATCCCGGTCAGCGCAACAGTCTGGACGCCTTGTGCAAGCGCTACGAGGTCGACAACTCGCAGCGCGAACTGCATGGCGCCTTGCTGGACGCCGAGATTCTTGCCGACGTCTATCTCGCGATGACCGGCGGCCAGGCCAACCTTCTGCTTGTCAGTGAAGAGGTGGCGGTGCAGGCGAGTGAAGTCGAATCCGGCAAGCTCAACATCGCTCGCGGGGTTCTTCCCGTGAGCATTCCCGATGACGAGGAGGCGCAGGCTCATGCTCGCTTCCTGGAGCGAATCAACAAGGCCAGCAAGAACAAGTGTCTCTGGTTGCAAGTACCTGCCGGTTCTGGTGCCTCGTGACCGCGGTGCCTCACTCCGCGATCCTGCCCCTGAGTGAATTGCCAGACACCGCACAACTTGTGCTGGTGGATGGCGCCGATGTGCTCCTGTACAACGGACAGGTCTATTGGCCTGCGCTACTGCTTAAGCAATTGCTGGACTCGACCCTCATGACGGTTGCCGTGGATACCGCGCGCGGCAGCGCCGTTTATGCGCTGCCATGTCAGGAAGCCTGGCTGACCGAATGTGTTTGCAGCCGCAGCGCTGCGCGGCAATTGCTGTCAGGCTGTCAGCCGATGGTGGTTGACCATGTGGGCAAGGCGCTGCAACTTGTGCACTGGCTCTCAAGCCATCGCTTCTGTGGGGTCTGTGGTCGGCCGCTCATGCCCCATCCGGTGGAGCGCGCCCTGCAATGCCCGCAGTGCCAGCACCGTG
>CAYQBR010000006.1:0-23253 GCA_964415735.1 uncultured Klebsiella sp.
TCGCCTTGTTCTGCGTGGAATTGTCGAAGGCGCCGGTAGCGACGATCTTGGTGCCCGCAGGCACGAACTTCGGCTCGGCCAGCTTGTATTCGATCTGCCAGTTGTAGTTGTAGTTGGCGATGTTGATCAGCTCTTCCACCGTCCCGTCCGGGTAGTGCGCGGCGAACTTCATGCTCTTGCCGCGAAAGTGCATGTGCGGCAGGAAACTCTGCAACTCGGCGTCGTGCTCGATGGTGATGCTCTGCTGCTGCTCGAAGTGCGGCGCGTAGGGCGGGATATCGGTCCAGCCCTGCGGGAAGATGCAGGCGCACTGGCCGGAGCGGCGTTCCTGGGGCACCTGGTCATCGGGGTAGAACCAGATGCCGATCTCGCTGGCGTCCACCGTCTCGCGCCCGGTGGTGGTGTAGTGCAGCTGCAGGCCGAGCCGCGAACCCACCTTCAGCAGGCCACCGGTGTTGGGCGCCTCGACATGCGGTTCCGCGCCGGGAATGTACGGCGTGATGTGCGCCACGTTCGGGTCGGCGGCGCCCAGGAAGCTGCGCGGACGCTCGCCCGGGGCGATGACGGCGTTGAGTGTGTGATGCAGCACGCTGCGATCACCCGGCATGTACTGGCTGGCGCGCACCCAGCGGTCGCGGTCCAGGCCCTCGAAGGGCACCACCACGGTGATGTAGTCCAGCACCCCGGTGGCCGGAATGGTCTGGGGCGGCACCTTGACGATCAGGTCCGGCTCGCCGAAGGCCCACTTGCTCTCGGGCCAGCTCAGCTGCGCCAGCGGGTCGGTGTCGCCGTCCTTCGGCGCGCCGGCCGCGATCCACTGCAGCAGCATCTGCTGCTCCTCCACTTCCAGCACATAGTCATTGCTGAAATGGCCGACATGCGGGTCCAGTTGGCCAGGCGGCATGCGCTTGGTCATCAGCACCTCGCGAATCATGGGCGACCAGCCCTGCACCATCGCGTGACTGTCCATGGCGAAGGGGGCGATGCCGCCCTCGCGGTGGCAGCTGGCACAGTTCTCGGCAATGATCGGCGCGACATCGCGGCTGTAGGAGACCCCCGTGGCAGCCAGTCGGGCGCTGGCCGGGTAGCTGACATCCGCCCCGTCCATGGCCACCACCGGTGTGCTGATGGCTCTGCCGGCGACCACGTCGCCCAGGGCCGTCTCCAGGGCCGCGACCGGGCCGCGGAAGATTACCTCGAAGCTGCGCGGGTCGTAGAGGAAGGTCTCGCCACTCTTGTCGATGCCCATGGCCTGGGCGATCACCTGGGCGTCATCGATGAGCACTGGCAGTGTCAGGCCCAGCGCGTCGGTCTGGGCTCGCACCTGGGCACGCGGTTCGCCCAGCGGATTGATCAGCATGAATTCGATGCCCTGCTCCGCATAGGCGGCCTGCAGGCGGGAGTAGTCCGGCAGGGCGGCGGCGGTCTGCGCGCTGCCATTGACCTGGACAAGGAAAGCGATGGCCTTGTGGTCGTCATACCAGCTCATAGGGTGGAAGCGACCCTGCTGATCCAGCAGAGCGAAGTCTCCCACGCGCTCGGCGGCCTGCAACGAGGCGCAGGACAACACGCTCAGCAGCGCGGTGAAGGCCAGGGTTCGAGAACGTGCAGCAGTCAGCATGGGCGTCTCCAGAAGCAGTCGATTGGATACGGTGACGGGGAGGTGCAGGCGCAGGGCGCGCGCCTTGTGTCAGATTGCCGCCGATGCTACCACCGGCCGCCAGGCTGAACAGCCGGGCACGACGTGGCTGACCCGGGAATTGCTCACCGGATTCTGGAATTGAAAAAGTCAGCAAGAAAAAGGTGCGAGAGGCTGCAGGGCAGGCCTCTCGCGCGGCGGCGCATTCAGTTGCCGCTGTAGAATACGTTCAGCTTGTTGCCATCCATGTCACGGAAGTAACCGGCGTAGTAGGTGTCACTGCGCGGTCCGGCAGGACCTTCGTCCTTCGCACCCAGTTCGATGGCTTTCTTGTAGACGCGGTCCACGGTGGCGCGGCTGTCGGCCAGCAGGGCGATCATGGTGCCATTGCCGAAGGTGGCAGGATTCTTGTCGTAAGGATGGATCACGGACAGCATCGGGCTGGTCGGACTGTTGCCCCAGGCGATGAAACCATCAAATTCCATCATGCGGGTGGCTTTCAGTTCTGCCAGCAAGGCGTCGTAGAATGCGCCGGCGCGGGCGAGGTCGTTGGTGCCGAGTGTCACATAGCCGATCATGAGATTCTCCAGTGCAGGGTGATGAGTGTTGGTCGAGGCGGCACTCTATCACAGGGGCCGGCACTCCCGCGTGTCCGCCGTGCACGTCGTGCAGCCATGGCTGCGCCGCTTGTGCCACAATCCGCCACAACGCAACCTGAAGGTGATTCCATGTCCGATGCAGTTCCCGCGACAGACTTCGACGTCGACGCCGTGCTGGCCGACCCCGCTCATCCCGTCGTGCTGTTCTCCCTGAGCTGGTGCAGTTTCTGCCGTTCCGCCAAGCAGCTGCTCGGCCAGCTGCAGATCCGTTATGTCGACCACGAGCTGGACCGTGGCCGCTTTCTCGAGCCCGCCCTGCAGCAGCGCGTGCGCGCACGGCTCGAAGCGCTGACCGGCAGCAACACCCTGCCGCAGCTGTTCATCGGCGGGGAGTCCATCGGCGGTTACACCGACACCGCCAGCGCCCTGCGCAACGGTCGCCTGGCGGCGGTGCTCACCCGCCACGGCATTCCTTTCCAATCTGTCTGAATCCGGAGTCTGCCATGGATATCGTGATCCGCTACCTGCATCTGACCGCCGTCCTGGTGCTGGCGGGCACCCTGATCATCGAGAACATGGCGATGGCGCGGCAGATCAGCCAGGAGGACCTGCGCAATCTGCTCAAGGTGGATGCCGCCTATGGCATCAGTGCCGGGGTGGTGCTGGCCTGCGGGCTGGGGCTGTGGTTCTGGGGGGGCAAACCGGCGAGCTTCTACACCGGCAACCCGGTGTTCCACGCCAAGCTCACGCTGTTCGTGCTGGTGGGGCTGCTGTCCATTCACCCCACCGTGTTCCTGCTGCGCCAGCGCAAGAACCCGCAAAGCGTGATCGAGGTGCCTGTGAGTGTGCTGCGCGTGCTGCGTGTCGAGCTGATCCTGCTGGCCTTCATTCCCGTGCTGGCCTTCCTCATGGCACGCGGCATCGGGCTGCCGACGGGCTGACTCAGGCCAGCACGCGCTGCAGCCAGGCGGAGATGTCCCGCACTTCCTCCAGACACACCGAGTGCTCCATCGGATAACCGTGCCATTGCACCGGATGACCGAGCTCGCGCAGGGCGGTCTCGGCCCGCCGCCCGAGCATGTCCGGCACCACCGGGTCGTGGGTGCCGTGACACACCAGCACCGGCAGCGCGGCATTGGCGGCGCTCTGACTCAGCAACTCTGCGGTGGGGAAATAGCTCGAGAGCGACATGGCGCCGGCCAGCGGCCGGTGACAGGTCAGGGCCGCATGCAGAATCACGGCGCCGCCCTGGGAAAAGCCCGCCAGCACGATGCGACGGCTGTCGATGCCACGGGACACCTCGCGTTCGATCAGGGCATGCACGGCTTCGGCGGAGCGCGTGAGCTGCGCGACATCCACCCGCCGGTCGATGCTCATCTCCAGGATGTCGTACCAGGCAGGCATGACATACCCGTTGTTGATGGTGACGGGCATCTTCGGGGCATGGGGAAACACGAAACGCACGGGCAGATCGGCCGGCAGACGCAGCTCCGGCACGATGCCGGCGAAGTCATGGCCGTCGGCGCCCAGGCCATGCAGCCAGATGATGGCAGCCGTGGGCTCGGCTCCGGCGGGGGCGACCAGTTCGACAGCAGGCAGGCAGTTCATGGGGCGTATCCTTTGCGTGGGCGGGGCGGGAATGGTAAACCGCCAAACTCGGCCATGGCTACCAGCGCCTGCCCGGGGGGGCCCTGCATTGCGCTGTTGCGCACACACAACCAGATGTTCGAATATGCGCGCCATCAAGGTCATCATGCGCCGCCCGGCATTCCGGCGGGAGCGCGGGTACAAGAGCGGGAAGCGGGAGCCGCCAGCCAGTATGGAAGATGTCATCGACATGTTGCGGGAACGGAACGAGCCAGTGCCGGTCCCGCTGGAACTGCCCGACGAGGATCTGCTCGTCGAGATCGAGGAACAGCTGTACATGTCCCTGCCGGACGACCTGCGGGTCTTCCTGCTGACGGTCAGCGACGTGGTCTGCGGCCGGCTGGAGCCGGTCACGGTCACCGATCCCAATTCGCACACCTATCTGCCGGAGGTCGCCGCCGTGGCCTGGAGCCTGGGCATGCCCCGGCGCTACCTGCCCGTCTGCGAAGGCGATGGCGGCTATTACTGCATCAGTCAGGATGGCACGGTGCTGTTCTGGGACCAACGCATCACCGACCAGAGCTGGGACTCCCTCTGGCTGTGGGTGCGTGAGGTGTGGCTGGCCGACTGACGCGCCGCTCAGGGCTCCTCGCCGTCCTCCGCCGCCTCTGACCCCTTGCCGGAGCCGCGCCGGGTCACGCTGAGCCAGTCCAGCGCGATGCCGGAAATGGCACTGAAGCGCGTCACCCGGTAGATCACCTGCAACACCTTCGGTCGACGGCGCAGGCGCGGTTCTGCCGCCCGCGGGATGAACCACACCGAAACCGCCACCCGCAACAGGAAACTCGCCACGAACACGATGTACAGCGGACTGCGCATGTCGCTCAGGAAGGGCAGGGCCTGCGCGATGTGCGGCGCCGCCGTGGCGATCAACCCGCCCAGCAGCGCCCCCACGAACACGGCCACGGCGCTGAGTGCCGACTGCATGGCCGCGTAGACGGCGAAATCGCTCTTGTGCGGGCGGATGTCGTAAAGGTAGTTGGCCGTGCTCAGACTGTAGCCGCTCCACACGAAGCCCGACACCATCTGCACGCCGATCAGGTACCAGTGATCCGGCGAGAACAGCCAGAGCAGGGGCACCACGGGAATCACGATGCTGGAGAACAGCATCACCAGTCGATTGCCGAAGCGATCGCTGAAGCGCCCCCAGAAACTCAGGGTGAGGAACTGGGTCATGATGGATGCGATGGCGTTGAGGCTGTATTCGAGATAGGTGAACTGCAGATCGCGCAGCATATAGACGGCGAAGAAGGGCGCCGAGATGGCCACCACGCCCTGCATGCCGGCCACGAAGAAGCTGTATTCGCGAAAGGTGCGATCCTTCAGCGACGCGCGCATCTGCAACAGACTCTGCCAGAAGCCCTTGCGGCCGGCGGGATGCGGCACCGGGTCCGGGTCGTGCATCTGCGCCAGCAGCCGGGCCGACACCACGCGTCCGGCGCCGGCTGCGGCAAAGAGCAGCGCGAAGCCGAGCCACACCACCCCCACCCGCTCACTCAGGCTCAGCAGCGCACCGCCGCTCACGAAGATGGCCAGCGAGGCCATCATGGTCAGCCGCGTGCGCGAAGCGAAGAAGGCTCCGCGCCGACGCTGCGGCACGATGCTGCCCATCCAGGCGCGCCACTGCGGCTGAATGAAATTGATGCAGGAAAAGTAGAGCACGCAGAGCCCGATCAACCAGGGCACGGAGCTGGCGCTGCGCGTGAGTGCCAGCACGGCGAGGCCGAATACCACCAGCGCCTGGAAGCCGGCCGTGGCCACCACCAGCGGCTTGCGCGGCAGGTAGTTGCCCAGCCAGGCGGAGAGGATCTGGAACAGGGCGCCGAAGAGCTGGGGAATCGCCATGAGCCAGCCCATCTGCACGGCGGTGGCATTCAGGTAGATGGCGAAGGCATTGAAGAAATTGTCGCCGGTGGCCGTCATGGTGGCCGAGGCCACCGCCTCCTTCTGGGAACAGCGCAGGGTGGGGCGCAGCCACACGGTGCGGGCGCGCGCTTCTCGGGGGGCTGGCGGCGGAAGCTGTTCGGTCATCGAGGAGTCTGCACGGCTGACGGAATACGACTCGGAGCATCATCGAATTCGCCACTCAATGCAATGCCGGCACGCGTCCCGGGGCCGGCTTGAAAGCCGCTGCCGCAGCCCCGATATGGCAGCCAGTTGCAGCAGAATCACCCCACGGGAGACCCGCATGTCCGACCAGATCTATGTGACCTGTCCACACTGTCACCGCAAGAACCGCATGCCGGCGCAGCGCCTGTCCGAAAAAGGGACCTGCGGCGCCTGCAAGCAGGCGCTGTTCAATGGCCATCCGGTGCCACTGTCCCAGAGCAGCTTCGATCAGCATCTGGGCGGCGATGTCCCCTTGCTGGTGGACTTCTGGGCCCCGTGGTGCGGGCCGTGTCGCGCGTTCGCGCCGACCTTCGATGCCGCTGCCGCCGGCTTCGAGCCGCGTCTGCGTCTGGTCAAGGTGAACACCGAGGTGGAACAGGCACTGGCCAGCCGCTTCGGCATCCGCAGCATTCCCACCCTCATGCTGTTCCACAAGGGACGCGAAGTCGCGCGCGTTTCCGGGGCACTGCCGCCAGCGCAGCTGCAGCAGTGGGTGCAGCAGCACCTGCCGCGCTGAGCGCCACGGCGCTGCCGGTAAACCGCAGCCGGCCTGCTGCGTTGTGATGCTCGCCTGGGTCATCGAGCGCGGCACCGGGCATTCGTCGACGTCCACCATCCTGCGAGGGAGTTCTCATCATGTTGAAGCCAATTCTGCTTTCCGTTCTGGTACTTGGACTGGCGGCCTGCCAGTCCGGTCGCGGCCCGCTTTACAGCGGCCCCATCATTGATCCGCAGGGCGTCGACATGGGCCGCTATCAGGCTGATCTCGCCGAATGCCAGGCCATCGCCGATCAGGTACCGGTGGGTGACCGTGCCGTGGCCGGGGCGGCCGTGGGCGCTGCCGTCGGCGGGGTGGTCGGCGGCATCATGGGCAACAGTCGCACGGCCACGCGCTCAGCCGGCGTCGGCGCAGTGGGTGGCGGACTGCAGGGCGCCTCCTCGGGCATGCGCGAACGCGATCGCGTCGTCCACAACTGCCTGCGCGGGCGTGGTTACAGCGTGCTCAACTGACAATTCCGGATTCCGGGGACACGTAGTACACTGGCCGCCGCTTCCCGCGCCGTCAAACGCGCGGGAAGCGCACCAAACAACATGGACCCCGAGGTTCCGAATGATGAATGCCAGAGGCCTGGTACTGCTTTGCCTTGCCACCATCCTGACTGCGTGTGGCAACAACAACCACCTGCCCTTCCCCCGTGCCACGATGTTCCCCGGCAGCGAACAGCAGAAGATGCAATCCGCCGCCCACTGGGATGTGCTCGCACGGCACGAGTCGGAGCAGATCCTCGCGGCTCTCGGCACAGTCGATGGCAGCACGCCTCCAAGCCTTTATCTGGGCGACCCGGCACGCAACGCAGGAGAATTCCAGAGCGCCTGGCACAACATGCTGGTGACCGGCCTGGTCAGCCAGGGCGGGGATGTCATGCTCAGTCGCGAAGATGCCCTGTTCACCGTCGAGCATGACATCCAGGTGGTGGAACACAATTCCCGCGAGAAGCTGCCACCGCGTCCGGGCACGGTCACCGCGTTCCTCGCCATGGCGGCCGGCATCGATGACACGCAGTACTGGCAGGACCAGGGCCTGGTGCTCATTCCCGTCGCCCTTGCCGCCGACCTGTGGAACAAGTTCAAGCGCGACACCGACGCCGAAGTCACCGAAGTCATCATCACCACCCGCGTGCTCGACGCTCGACGCATCGCCCATGCCAGCACCCGCGTGTACTACTTCAACCCGGAAGACATCGCCCACTACCGCAGCCAGGGCCGCACCTTCAATGTTGTCGCAGCGGGGAGCAATTGATCATGAACCAGCGTTTCCTGCGAGGCAGCCTGTTGTCTCTCACATTGCTGCTTGGCGCCTGCCACAGTGCCTACGACACCGGCTTCGACGCCATCATCCAGACCAATCGCGCCGCTGCGAACAATCTCATCCGCATGGCGGGTGACGAGATTGCGCCGGGGGCCAACATCATCGCCGCCAGCTTTGCCGACATCGACGACCTGACGCGCTCCTCGTCCTTCGGGCGCGTGGCATCGCAGCAGCTGGTGTCCCAGCTGACCGAGGCGGGCTATGCGGTGAAGGAAATGCTGCTGCGCGACAGCGTGTACATCAGTGCGTCGCAGGGGGAGTTTCTGCTCTCGCGCGAGATCAGCGAGATCAGCACCGAGCATGATGCTCAGGCGGTGCTGGTGGGCACCTATGCGGTGGGGGAAAACAATGTGTTCGTGACGGCCCGGCTGATTCGCACGGCGGACAGCGTGATCCTGGCGTCACACGATTACGCCATCCCCTACACCCGGGACATGCGCATCCTGCTGCGCGACTGGGAATAGCCCTGCCCTCGCGGGGCGGCGCAGGCCTCAGGGCGCGCGCCGCTCCAGCACTCTCACGTAGTGATGCAGAATCTCGTCGTAGGTGGTCACGCCAACCTTGACCTGAGCCTGCGGGTCGACGTTGTGCGGATTGGCGGCTGAATTGTCGTATACCGTCTCGGTCACCAGACGACTGCCCGCCGGCAGCGCCACCCGCTCGCGCAGCGGATAATTCATCTGCCAGTTGAAGTTGTAGTTCGCCACATTGATCAACGGCAGCAGGCTGCCATCGGGCAGTTCCGCGTTGATGCGCATGCTCTTGCCGCGCGTGTGGGTCTGCGGCGCAAAACTCTCCACGAACACCTCCTGTGCGAAGGCGGGCGCGGCGGCCGTCTCGACCTGGTTGTCGACCCCGGGCGCGATCGTGAAATCCTCGTTCAGCGTGATCACATTGCGCACCTGGTACTGCGGCGGCGTGTCGCGGAAATAGAAACCGATGCGCGTGCGGTCCAGACGCTCGCGGCCCCCGGTCACATAGCGCAACTTGAACGACAGATCGCGGTCGGCGCGCAGCAGATAGCCTGAATCCTCGGCGAACACTTCCTGCGGGCGACCTGGCACGTAGAGGCTGATGAAATCGGCATTGTCCGGGTCGATCAGGTCCGGCGGATTGCGGTCGCTGATGGCCGGGTCCACGGCGTGCACCAGCAGACTGTGCAGCACGGAGGGCTCGCCCACGTCGTAGGCGACGGCCTGCACCCAGCGATCCTCGGGCAGCGCTAAATCGGCCCGCTTGATCAGGAAGTCCACCATGCCGGTGGCCGGCACGGCCTCCTCCGGCACCTCGATCACCAGATCCGGTTCCCCCAGCGCCCACTCGGGAGCCGCCGGCGCTGGCGTCGCCAGCGGGTCGTCCTCGCCCTCGCGGCGCGCGCCGCTGTCGATCCAGTGCACCAGCGTCATCAGCTCGTCGTCGGTGATGGTGTGGATGTCCCCCCACTCGCCCACCTCGGTGTCGATCTGCCCGGGCGGCATGCGCCGGGTGATCAGCACTTCGCGGATCATGGGGCTCCAGCCCTGCATCATGCGATGACTCACCATGGCCCAGGGGGCCAGGCCGTCCTCGACATGGCACACGGTGCAGCGGCGCTGCACGATGGGCACAATCTCGTCCTGATAGGAAATCCGGCGCTCGCCGAAGCGCTCGACATGCTCATAACGCAGCGCCGTGCCAGCCACTTCGGGCAGGCTGTCGGTGGCGTCGGGCTCGACATTGGCCAGGGCCGCCTTGAGCGCACTCTCGAGATAGGGCACGGGCAGCTGGGGATCGGCGCCGGCGGCGGCGACGCGGCTGTCCAGCGGACCACGGTAGACGATGGCGAACGAGGACGGGTCCAGGAGATAGGCTTCGGCCGTGGTCTTCACGCCGAGGGAGCGTGCCACCAGCTGCGCCGTGTCCAGCAGCATGGGCATGTCCAGACCCTGCTGCTGCAGTGCGGCCGCCGCTGCCTCGCGGCTGACAGTCCGAGAGGACTCCAGCAGGAAGAACTCCACGCCCGCGCTGGCATAGCGCTGCTGCAGATCCTGCAGCAGCGGGAGGCCGGCGGCAGACACGGCATCGCCCGGCGTGTGGACATAGAGCACCACAGCCTCGGACTGGTTGTAACGACTCAGCTGATGAAACCGGCCGTTCTGGTCCAGCAGCGCGAAATCAGTGCCGCGCTGGGCCAATGCGGAGGAGGGGACCAGGACACTGCCCAGACAGACAGCGAACAGCAGGCGGGAAGCGAGAAGAAGGCGAGTCATCATAAGGGCTACGAACGTCGGCACAGGGGCCCGGATCAGTGAGAACTGGCCGCATTTAAGCACAGCGCCGCGCTGGGCGGCTTCCTCGAATCGGAGGAATCACTGACGGATTCCGAAGGATTGCGGGAAAGCCACCCGGCAAAGGGCTCACACGATGAAGTTCACCAGTTTGCCGGCCACGTAAATCACTTTCTTGATGCTCACGCCTTCCAGCTTGTCGGCGACCCCTGGCGCCTTGCGCGCGATCTCTTCCACCTGCGCCTGGGTCAGGGAACGTGCCACCTGCAGTTCGGCGCGGCGCTTGCCGTTGATGTGCACCGTCATGGTCAGGTCGTCGGACTGCAGCCAGTCCGGATCGGCCTTCGGCCAGGGCTGATAGGCCAGCGTCTGCGTGTGACCCAGGCGCTTCCACAATTCCTCGGCAATGTGCGGCGCGAACGGCGAGAGCACCAGCACGAACTTCTCGGCGATGGCACGCGGCAGACGTTCCTGCTTCTTCGCGAGATTGACGAATTCCATCATCTTGGCGATGGACGTGTTGAAACGCATGCCCTCGATGTCGGCCGTCACCTTGTGCACGGTGATGTTGATCTCGCGGCGCAGCTCGTCGCTGGCGCTCGCCTCGGGCTCGTCGGTGATGAGCGAGGAGAGCTGCTCGGTGTCCGGGTCGATCAGCAGCGACCAGGCACGGTCGAGGAAGTTGTAGACCCCCTTCACGCCATTGGTCTGCCAGGGTTTGACCGCTTCCAGCGGGCCCATGAACATCTCGTAAAGACGCAGGGAATCGGCGCCGTATTCCGCCACCACGTCGTCGGGATTGACCACGTTGAGGCGCGACTTCGACATCTTCTCCTCACGGGCGTTCAACGGTGTCTGCGTGCCCTTGGCGAAGGGCTTGCCGTCACGGTATTCCACATCGCCGGGCGCGTAGAAGCGGCCGTTCTCGTCGCGATGACTGATGCCCAGGATCATGCCCTGGTTGAACAGCTTCTTGAACGGCTCGCGCGTGGACACCAGCCCGCAGTCGTAGAGCACCTTGTGCCAGAAACGCGAGTAGAGCAGGTGCAGCACCGCGTGCTCGACGCCGCCGACGTAAAGATCGACCGGGCCCCAGTATTGCTCGGCCTCGGGAGAGAATGGCAGCTGCTCGTTGGTCGGGTCCATGTAACGCAGGTAATACCAGCAGGAACCGGCCCACTGCGGCATGGTGTTGGTTTCGCGCAACCACTGCGTGCCGTCCAGCTCCACCTGCATCCACTGCTCGGCGCGCGCCAGCGGCGGCTGGCCGTCTGCCGTGGGCTTGTACTCGTCCAGTTCCGGCAGCGTGATGGGCAGATCCTGCACCGGCACGGCACGGATCTCGCCAGTGGCGGGATTGTGCAGGATGGGGAAGGGCTCGCCCCAGTAACGCTGGCGGGAGAAGAGCCAGTCACGCAACTTGTAGGTGGTCTCGCCCTGTCCGAGTCCTTTTTCCTCCAGCCACGCGATCATTCTCGCCTTGGCCTCGGCGGTGGGCAGGCCGTCAAGGAAGTCCGAATTCACGGCCAGGCCTTCCTCAGCGTAAGCGGCCACACTGACATCGCCACCCTGCACCACCTCGATGATGGGCAGACCGAAGGCGCGCGCAAACTCGTAGTCGCGCTCATCGTGTCCGGGCACCGCCATGATGGCACCCGAGCCGTAATCGGCCTTCACGTAGTCCGCGATCCAGATGGGCACGGGCTGACCGTTGACGGGATTGATGGCGTAACCGCCGGTGAAGACGCCGGTCTTCTCCTTGGCGGCGGCAGTCTCGCGATCCAGATCGCTGATGTTCTTCACGCGCTGGACATAGGCAGTGACGGCCTCGGCCTGGTCTGCGGAAGTGATGCGCGCCACCAGCGGATGCTCCGGCGCCAGTACGCAGAAAGTGGCGCCGAAGAGCGTGTCGGGCCGCGTGGTGAAGACCTCGAATTCACCCTCGCTGCCCTGCAGGGCGAAGCGCACGCGCGCCCCCACCGACTTGCCGATCCACTGCCGCTGCATCTCGATGATGCCCGCCGGCCAGTCCAGCTCGTCCAGATCATTGAGCAGACGCTCGGCATAGGCCGTGATGCGCAGCATCCACTGGCGCATCATGCGCCGCTCGACGGGATCGCCCGTCTCGACATATCGACCGTCCTGCACCTCTTCGTTGGCGAGCACCGTGCCCTGTGCGGGGCACCAGTTCACCGGCACCTCGGCCAGATAGGCCAGGCCCTTCTCGTGCAGCTTGAGGAATATCCACTGGGTCCAGCGGTAGTAATCCACCTTGCTGGTGTCGATCTCGCGCTTCCAGTCATAGGAGAGGCCGAGGCGCTTGATCTGCCCGCGGAAATTCCCGATGTTCTCCTGGGTGATGACAGCCGGGTGTCGCCCCTCACGAATGGCCGCCCGTTCGGCGGGAAGGCCGAAGGCGTCCCAGCCCATCGGATGCAGCACATTGAAACCGTTCATGCGCTTGTAGCGCGCGATGATGTCTGTCGCTGTATAGCCCTCGGGGTGTCCGACATGCAGACCCGAGCCGGAAGGATAGGGAAACATGTCCAGCACGTAGTACTTGGGTTTGCTGAAATCCGCATTCGACACGCTGAAGGTGTTGTGCGTGTCCCAGTATTGCTGCCATGCAGGCTCGATGGCCGCGGGATTGTATTTCTTGCTCATGGTGGGTGCCGAGAATGTCCCTGTGTCGATGAATCACGTCAATCGTTTGATTGGATGGGAAAAATTTGGAAACGGAGAATAAACCACCTCCTGCACTATTACAATTTTGCCGACCCTCTCGACATGCCGTGAAAATCAGGCTGAAAGAAATTTGCACGCCGGCTTTGACAAGCCAATCAACAGGTCTAGAATGGGGCCATGTCACAGTCTGACACACCAGTGTCCCGACTCGATGACCGTCCACACACCCCCTGGAACAGACGACGTGAAACACGTTCTGCCATTGATCACCGCGCTGCTGCTGGCCTTGTACGTGAGCTTGCCAGGCCCGCTGGATGCCTACGATGACCCCTCCGTCGCGTCGGTCACCGAGCTGCACGATGATTTCGTCTCTTCCAACCCCCGCCACGATGATCCAGTCGTGGTCCCCACCGAAGCCGTGTTCCACCTGCCCCCCATGGCAGCGGTCGCTCTGCATGAACCGGTGCTTGAGCAAGCCGATTATCAGCCTTCCGTTCCAAATATCCGCGATCCTCCCGAATCCTTCGCTGCCTGAAGTTTCACAACGAAGAACCTTGTGCCTTGGTGAGCATGCCCTTGCGTCATGCCTCGCAGCTGCCTGCGCCCGATGTCTTGCGCAGCGCGAGCCGGCACCTTCACTGACCCGGTAGAAACACTGATTGCAGGAGCACGACCATGCACAGCATTCCCTTGTTTTCCGTAAGCGACATCGCCCATCTGGTACAACCGGAAGAGTTCCACGAACTCACATTGAATTCCTCGGCGCTCGAGATCCTCACGGATTTCAAGAAGCACGTGCCGCTGACCATCGACGGCTCGCTGCCGGCAACGGATGTCGAGGCACAGATGCGCAAGGCGCACGTGAAGATGAAACTGGTGGTGGATGCCGCCAATGAATTCATCGGCACCATCAGTCTGGACGATCTCGACGAGCAGCATTTCATGCAACGCATTGCGGCAGGCAGCCTGCGTCACGAGATTCTGGTGTCGGATCTGATGCAGTCCAAGGAGCACATCATGGCACTGAGTCTGGATGATCTGGAGCGCGCCAGCATCGGCGATGTGATCAAGGCCCTGCAGAAACACGGGCAGCAGCACTGCCTGGTGGTGGATCGCAGCGGCAGGCAGATTCGCGGACTGATCTCCGCCAGCGACGTCGCGAGACGTCTGCACATCCCCATCCGCATCGAACGCATCCCGAGTTTCGTGGACATCTTCAGCTCTGTACGGCGACCGGCCGCGTGAGTCACGTCACGTAAGTCCGGTACTTTTGCCGGGGCGCGCCATGCAAGAGGCCGCCCCGGATTTTTTTACTCGAATGCCGTTGCCAGGTAGTGTGTGCACATGACTGGGAGCTCCGGCACCTTGTCAAACTCCATGCGCTCAGTGCCCACCCCCGATGGCGCGGCAGCCGTCAGAAACATCACCCGATTGCGCAGCTCGATCGTGCCAGCCCCCCAATCCATTCCCGACGGCACGAATTCCTTGCCGTAAAGACTGAAGAAACGCACAGGCGTCCATTGGATGCCCCCCCCTTCTGCAATCTGCCCGGTGGCAAACACGACATGCAGATCCGGCATGATGCGGCACTGATAGACACGATTGTCCTCGTCCACCTGCACGAAGGTGAAATTGCGCAGATATTTCCAGGTGCCCTGCAGCGTGGGAGCACTGCTTTGTGCCAGCGCGCTGGCGGAAGAAAGACTCCATGCGGTCAGCAGTGCAAGGACTTTGTAGTTCACGTCGACGACTCCTCTGATCTGTGGGACGCCCCAAGGGCGGGGCTCATGCTTACCGGTTTGCGGACGCTTTTCAAGCCGGCTCATCCCCTGTTCGCGGTTAGACTTGCCAGGGCCGCTGCGCTACTCTTTCGGCATCGCATTTCCAGGAACTCCCCCATGTCCCTCGCCGTCGATTCTCCTGTTGCAACGCACATGAAAGCCACCTCCCCCCTGCACGCCACTGTGCTGACAACCCTTGCCTTGCTCGGTGCGCCAGTCGTGTTCGCACAGAACGTCGGTGGCACACCGCTGTACGGTGATGTCACGCTCAGCGCAGGGTTTTCCCCCGACCCGCACGTGGTCGCCGTCAGTGCGGGAGGCGGCGACAGTGCGGCCGACAATGGCGCCTCCTGCACGGGATACATCGCCGCCGATCAGCCGGACTATCGCGTGAACTATACCAACGGCACCTATCAGCTCGGCATGTTCGTGCGCGCCTCGGTGGACACGACCCTGATCGTCAACGCGCCGGACGGCAGCTGGCACTGCAACGACGACTTCGCCCAGCTGGATGCCTCCAGCCCCGGCATCGTGTTCGGTTCGCCGCTCTCCGGCCAGTACGACATCTGGGTGGGCACCTACAGCAGCGGCGAGGGCGGCACCGAGGCCAGCCTGGTACTGACGGAGCTGGATGAAGCGAGCTGGCAGACCATGAGTCTTCCGGAGGTCGACGTCGACTACAGCAGCGCCCTGGCCGATCTAGCGGATGAGCTGATCGAATTGCTGCCCGCCGGCGAGAGCACCGGTGCCCTGAGCGGCACCCTGACCGACACCGACGAGACCCTGCCGGGTTACGGCTATGCCGACACTTACACCTTCCAAGGCAGCGCGGGGCAGCCACTGGTGGTCGACCTGCAGTCGGACGCCTTCGATACCTATCTGCTCCTGCGCTCTCCCAGCGGCGAGGAGTTCCGCAATGATGACTATGAGGGCGACACCAGTCGCTCGCTGCTCAGCATGAGCCTGCCGGAAGCGGGTACCTGGGAAGTGGTGGCCTCCAGTTTCATGGGCGAGGAAACCGGCGCCTATTCGCTGCAACTGAATCTCGACAGCAGTGGCGCCGCGCTGGCCGACGACGCTGCCCGGGCCGAGCGCGGCAGCCTGGCGACCGGCGATGCCACCCTCGGCAGCGGCGAATTCATGGACGTCTACGAGATCGAGGGCCGTCCGGGGCAGCAGCTGATCGCCGACCTGCGTTCGGACGACTTCGACACCTTCCTCATCCTGCAGGCGCCCTCCGGCGAGACTGTCGAGAACGACGATGCCGACTCCATCAGCCGCAGCCTCATCGACACGCAGCTGACGGAACTCGGGACCTATCGCGTCGTGGTCACCTCGTATGCCGTCGGCGGCACCGGCGACTACACGCTGGACCTGAGTCATAGCGCGGGCAGCCCCGACTCCACCGCGGCATCGCGCGACATCCTCAGTCTGAGCCTCGGCGAGAATGCCAGCGGGGAGCTGAGCGGCCAGGACGTCACCTCCGACACCGGCAATTTCGAGGATGCCTGGGCCTTCACCGGCGAGGCGGGCGACTCGCTGCGCATCAGCCTGCGCTCCTCCGAGTTCGACACCTATCTGCGGCTGATCACGCCCTCGGGGGAAGCCATCGAGAACGATGACTTCGAGAGCAGCCTCAGTGAGTCCGCCATCGAGATCGCGCTGCCGGAGAGCGGCCGCTACCGAGTCGTGGCCACGTCTTACAGCGCCGCCACCGAAGGTGCCTACACCCTGCGTGTCGACCCGCTGGAGCAGGCACCGCTGATCGTGCAGGAGCGCCAGGGCGGCACGATCTACGGCGTGTTCGCCGGCATCAGCGACTATCCCGGCACCGACGCCGACCTGAGCTACACGGATCAGGACGCCACGCGCGCCCGCGATGCCCTGATCAACGGCGTCGGCATGGCGCCGGACAACGGCATCGTGCTGCTCAACGACCAGGCCACCATCGGCAATGTGCGCTCCGCCGTGGAGCGCATCGCCGCCAACATCCGGCCGCAGGACACCTTCGTGTTCTTCTATTCCGGGCATGGCAGCCGCCTGGAGCGCCCGGACGGCCCCAACAGTGCCGATCCGGATGGCATCGACGAGACCATCGAACTCTACGATGGTTCGGTACTGGACGATGAACTCAGTGCCCTCTTCGACTCCGTGAACGCGGGCACCACCCTGCTGGTACTCGACTCCTGCTTCAGCGGCGGCTTCGCCAAGGACATCGTCTCGCGGCCCGGGCGCATGGGCCTGTTCTCCTCGGAGGAGGATGTCACCTCGCAGGTGGCGGCCAAGTTCCGTGCGGGGGGCTATCTGTCCGTCTTCTTCGAGGAAGCGCTGGAAGGCTTTGCCGACTTCGACGAAAACGGCGAACTCACCGCGCTGGAGCTGAGCGAGTATCTGCACGATCGTTTCCGCCACGACGTGAAGTCCAAGGGACTGGACGACTATGTGCTCACGGGCGGCCCCCAGGCGGGCTATCAGCACCTGGTGGTGGACCGCGGTGGCGTCGGCCCCTACAACGTCCTCTTCAATCACTGACCCCATGAGCCACTCCACCGGGCGACCACTTCTGGATTTCATGGACCTGCTGCTCGACGCGGTCTGCGTCGTCAATGCGCAGGGTCGCTTCGTTTTCGTCAGTGCTGCGTGCGAGCAGCTGTTCGGCTACACGCCCGAGGAAATGGTGGGGCGCAAGATGCTGGACATGGTGCACCCGGAGGATCGCGAGACCACGCTCGCCATGGCCACGCGCGTGCAGGCCGGCGAACTGGTGCGCGGCTACGAGAACCGCTATCTGCATCGCGACGGCCATGTGGTGCATGTGTTGTGGTCGGCTCGCTTGTCCGAACGCGATCAGTTGCGTATCGCGGTCGCGCACGACATCAGTGAGCGCAAGCGGGCCGAGATGCTGCAGGCCACGCTGTTCGCCATCTCCGAGGCCGCGCACGATGCCGAGGATCTGCCGACTCTGTTCGCGCAGATCCATCGCATCGTCGGCACGCTGCTGCCTGCCGCCAATTTCTTCGTGGCCCTCTACGACGAGGAAAGCGAGCTGTTGAGTTTCCCGTATTTCGTGGATGCCTTCGACACGCCGCCACCTCCCTGCCGGCTGGATTCCGGAACGCTCAGTGCGGAAGTCGTCAGAAGCGGCAAGGCGCTGTTGCTGACGGCTGACACGGAACACTCACCGCTGGGGGAGGAGCGTCCGGTCACAGGTACTCCCGCGGTGGACTGGCTCGGGGTGCCGCTCAAGCACGGCAAACGCAGCATCGGCGCCCTGGTGGTGCAGTCCTACACCACCGCCGTGCGCTACAGCGACCACGACAAGCAGTTGCTGCAGTTCGTTTCCACGCAGGTCGCGGCGGCCATCGTGCGCACCCAGCTGTTCGCCAGACTGCTGCATGCTGCCGGTCACGACAATCTGACCGGCCTGGCCAATCGGGCCCTGTTCGAGGATCGCTTCAACACGGTGCTGGCGCGGGCGCGGCGCGAACAAACACGCTTCGCCCTGCTGTACATCGACCTGGACCGCTTCAAGGGCGTGAACGACTCCCATGGCCACGCCACGGGTGATCGAGTGCTGCAGGAGGTGGCACAACGTCTGCAACGCGGCATGCGGAAATCGGACACGGTGGCGCGCATCGGCGGCGACGAATTCGTGGTCCTGCTCACCGGGCTCGTGCGACCCGAGCACGCGGGGCAGGTGGCAGAGAAGATTCGCGGCTCGCTGAGCGAAGCCCATCGTCTGGGAGAACTGTCACTGATCTGCCCGCCCAGCATCGGCATTGCCGTCTATCCCGACGATGGCAACAGCCTGGAAACCCTGCTGCACCATGCCGATACGGCCATGTACAGCAGCAAGAAGTCCGGCCTGTGATCACTCGCGAGAGCGCTGCAGCCACGCGTCCAGGCGCGCACGCTGTGGCGGGGTGAAACGCAAGCCCAGCTTGCTGCGGCGCCATAGAATGTCCTGTGTCGTCCGCGCCCATTCGTGCTCCTGCAGATAGGCCACCTCGCGCGCGTGCAGTCCGAAACCGAAGTCCTCCCCCAGATCCGCCATGCAGCCGGCGTTGTCGAGCAACGCGCGGGTGCGGGTGCCGTAGTGTCCCAGCCAGCGTTCGAGCAGGTCCGGCGGCACCCAGGGGAAATCCTGCTGCAGCTCCCGGCGCAGAGCCTCGCGATTGCTGAAGTCGCCCCCCGGCAAGGCGGCCGTGGCTGTCCACGGGCCGGGCAGGGTCGGGAATACCGCCCGCAACCTGTCCATGGCGCTCTCGGCCAGACGACGGTAAGTGGTGATCTTGCCGCCATGCACCGTCAACAAGGGCGCACCGCGGCGCTCCAGGGTGAGGGTGTAGTCGCGGGACACCTTGGAGGCGTTCGCCTCGTCGCTGGCCAGCAGAGGCCGCACGCCGGCGAAGTCATGCAGCACATCGGCGGCCGTGATCCTGCGCCGGAAGCACTCGTTGCTGATGGTCACCAGGTAGTCGATTTCGGCGGGCGAAATCCGCGCGTCGGCAGGGTCGCCCGCGAAGTCTTCATCGGTGGTGCCGATGAGGGAGAAGTCCTGTTCGTAGGGAATCACGAACACCACGCGCCCATCGGCATTCTGCAGCAGGAAGGCCTGCTCGCCAGGATGCAGCCGCGGCACCACGATGTGACAGCCCTTCACCAGACGGACTCGCTCGGCGCGGCGCCCTGGCAGCACGGCATGCCCGACCTGCTCCACCCAGGGCCCGGTGGCATTGACCAGAGCGCGAGCGCGCACCTGCTGTCGCTCGCCCGTCAGCGTGTTCTCCAGTGTGAGCTGCCAGAGCCCCTGCTCTTCCTGCGCCAGCACCACACGGGTCCGTACCCGCACGCTGGCTCCCTTCTCACGCGCCAGCATGGCCAGCAGCACCACGAGTCGGGCATCATCGACCCAGGCATCGGCGTATTCGAAGCCGTCCGTCAGACTCTCCACCAGCGGGCTGTCTGCGCCGAAGCGCAGGCGACGGGAGGCCGGCAGCGTGACGCGACGGCTGAGCGAGTCATACAGGAACAGTCCCGCCTGAATCATCCAGCGCGGCCGCAGATGCGGGCGATGAGGCAACTGGAAACGCATCGGCGTGATGATGTGCGGGGCGTTGCGCAGCAGCACCTCGCGTTCGGCCAGCGCCTCGCGCACCAGCCGGAACTCGTAGTTCTCCAGATAGCGCAGACCACCGTGGATCAGCTTGGTGCTGGCGGATGACGTGCCGGAAGCCAGGTCGTTCTGCTCGCACAGCAGGACATCCAGCCCGCGTCCTGCCGCGTCGGCAGCGATGCCGGCCCCGTTGACACCGCCGCCGATGATCAGCAGGTCGTGAATTGTGGAATCTGGAATCATGGCGTTAGTATTGCCTCGCATGCAGGCCCCAAGGGTGTCTGCCTATCATACGCAAGCCGCGCGCCCGTGGCCTGCTCGAACCCGGAACACTCTGTGATGAACCGCTACATTCTCGCTTTCGATCAAGGCACCACCAGCAGTCGCGCCATCGTCTTCGACGCCCTGGGGAACCGGCTCGGCATGGGCCAGGAGGAATTCAAGCAGCATTTTCCGCAGGACGGCTGGGTGGAGCACGAGCCGGAAGACCTGTGGCAGAGCTCGCTGCGCAGTGCGCGCGAAGCCTTGCGCCAGGCTGGCATCGATGCGAGCGAACTGGCCTCCATCGGCATCACCAATCAGCGCGAGACCACGCTGCTGTGGCACCGAAGCACCGGTGTGCCCATTCATCGCGCGATTGTGTGGCAGGATCGCCGCACCAGCGCGTTGTGCCAGCAGATCGGTGAGCAGCTGGAGGCACGCGGGCAATCGGGCTTGATCCAGGAGAAAACCGGTCTGCTGCTGGATGCCTACTTCTCGGCCAGCAAGATCCGCTGGCTGCTCGACCATGTACCCGGTGCGCGCGAGCAGGCGCAACGGGGTGAACTGGCCTTCGGCACCGTCGACACCTTTCTGCTCTGGCGTCTGACCGGCGGTCGCAGTCACCGCACCGATGCCAGCAATGCCTCGCGGACCCTGCTCTTCAATATCCACGAGCAACGCTGGGACGACGAGCTCCTGGCGCTCTTCGACATCCCCGCCAGTCTGCTGCCCGAGGTGCTCGACAGCGCCGCCGACTTCGGCACCACGGCCCCCGATGTCCTCGGCGCCGCAGTGCCCATCGGGGGCATTGCCGGCGATCAGCAGGCAGCCGCCTTCGGCCAGTGCTGCTTTGCACCGGGCATGGCCAAGAGCACCTATGGCACCGGTTGCTTCCTGCTGCTCAACACGGGCGACAAGGCGCTCGTGTCGAAGAACCGGCTGCTGAGCACCGTGGCCTGGCGGCTGAACGGTCAGGTGACCTACGCCCTGGAGGGCAGCATCTTCATGGCAGGAGCGACCATGCAGTGGCTGCGGGACGGCCTGCATCTGTTCAAGGATGCGGCGGATACCGAGGCCCTGGCGCGACAGGCCCCTGCCGACTCCTCGATCATGTTCGTGCCGGCCTTCACCGGGCTTGGTGCCCCCTACTGGGACGCCGACGCCCGCGGGGCGATCTTCGGACTGAACCGGGATACGGGCATACAGGAGCTGGTCAGCGCGGCGCTGTTGTCGGTCTGCTACCAGACGCGGGACCTGCAGGAAGCCATGGCGGCCGATGGCGTGCGGCCACAGACCCTGCGCGTGGATGGCGGCATGGCGCGCAATGACTATGTGCTGCAGAACCTGGCCGATCTGCTGGGCTGCCGGGTCGATCGCCCCGTCATCACCGAGACCACCGCGCTTGGCGTGGCCTGGCTCGCCGGGCTGCAATGCGGGATTCACCAATCACTCGAGGACATTGCCCAACACTGGCAGCTGCAGCGCTCCTTCGCAGCACAGAAGGACGAAGCCTGGCGCGATCAGCGCTACGCCATGTGGCAGGACGCCGTGCGCCGAACGCGCAGCAGGCTGGAATGACTTGCAAGCCGACGGCCGTTGCGCGACATTGCCGCTGGTAAACGCACCGGCGCGACACAGACGCCCGCCTACAACAAGACAGGAACTTCCCATGAGCGACAACAGCACTTCCGCACCAACCAACGCATCCCCCGCCGCCAAGGCGCTCGTCGTGGCGGCCTGGGCCAGCCTCGCCGTCGGACTTGGCCTGGGCGCCTATGCCCTCGCCGCCTCCCTGGGCGTCTGGATCGGCCTGTGGGATTTCCGCGCCGGCTTCAACATGCTGCGCTTCGTCAACGCCAGCGCTGACTGGGCGGCATGGATCACCCTGGCCGTCAGCATCGGCATCTTTGTCGGCGCCCGCAAGCTGGCACCGGAGAAGACGCAGCGCCTGACCACGCTGGCCGCCATCGGCTGTGTGGCCTGCGCCCTGGCCTATGTCGTGCCGGAATCCTACCGCGCGCCGGAGGGGACACCGCCAATTCACGACATCACCACGGACACGGACAACCCGCCGCAGTTCGTCGCCGTGGCGCCGCTGCGTGCGAATGCGCCGAACTCCGTGATCTATGGAGACCAGCCCAACTGGGATGCCACCCGCATGGCCGCCGCGCAGAAAGAAGCCTATCCGGACATCGTGCCGCAGGTGTTCACTGAATCGAAGGAAGAGGTATTCAATCGCGTGCTGGCTGCCGTCGACACGCTGGGCTGGGAACTCGTGGATCAGAACCTGGCGGAAGGCCGCATCGAGGCGACGGATACCACTTTCTGGTTCCGCTTCAAGGACGACGTGATCGTGCTGATCAGCGAGACGCCGCAGGGCACCGTGCTGCAGGCGCGTTCGAAGTCCCGCGTGGGCGGCAGCGACATCGGCAAGAACGCCAATCGTCTGCGCGCCCTGTTCGCCGAGCTGCGCTGATCACTGGCCGCGCTGGCGGCTGCCCCGCTTGCGGGTGTGGTTCAAGCGTTTGATGAACCACAGCCGCAGCGCTGGGATATCGGTGGCCAGCAGGGCCACTCCCAGCGGGATCATCCAGAACCCCAGCACCGGCAGAAACCCCAGCATTCCCGCAAGTATCAGCAGGACACCCAGCAGTCCGCGCACGATGGGCGGCAGGTGTCTCTCCCCCCGCTTCATGAACAGATAGGACGCCGCAATCAGGCGGCGCCTGCCATTGCCCTGCGCTGACTTCTGTTGTGCCATCGAGTCTCCGCCTGCTCCTGCGCCGCCATCCGACGCAGCTGATCGTCCTGTGCCTGAGGCTGTCGCCCTGTGGTATTCTGCCCGCCCGAATCGAGCCAAGCCCGCCAGGTGTCCCTTGCCCAAGTCCCGTCACATGCTGCGTTTTTCGCTGATCGCCTTGAGCGTCCTGATCCTGGCGCAGGCTGGCAGCTACCTGGTCAATTCCCGCATCCCCCTGGGCAGCAGCGTGGAGTGGAGTACGTTCATCCACTTCACTCACATTCGCAACATGGGGGGCGTGTTCGGCATGTTCCAGGGCCATGGCTGGATCTTCGGCGTGTTCAGCCTGCTGCTCGTCAGCGCGCTGGTGGTGTACCTGTGGCGAGGCCGCAGCATCGAGCCACACGAGTACATCTGCTTCGGCTTCGTCGTCGGAGGCGGCGCCAGCAATGTGCTGGACCGACTGATCTACGGCAGCGTCGTGGACTTCATCAACGTGCAGCACATCCCCTTCTGGCACTACATCTTCAATACCGCTG
>CAYQBR010000007.1:0-20601 GCA_964415735.1 uncultured Klebsiella sp.
CATCGAGTTCGAGTCCACCCAGACTCTGCACCACTTCGATGTCGCCCACGATCAGTGCCCGTAACAGCTGCGTGGGCAGGATGTCCAGCGGCATGACCCGCTCGTAGCTGCCCACGGGCACCATGGCACGCGGACTGCCATTGGTGGAGGTGCCAAGCGCGAATTTGCGGCCCTTCAGGAAACTTGAGACGTAGATGCCCAACGCGGAATGTCGTTCAGTGCCAGGCGAGAGATAGCCCAGCAGTGCCCGTTCACGCCCTTCGTGCACCACCGAGACCTGCAGATGATAGCGCCCGAGATAATTCTCGACGCCATGCGCCTTGCGACCGGAGAGCACGGAACCGGAAATCACGCGGTTCTCCCCCGTTTTCAATTCGCCGGCACACAACTCTTCCAGATTCGCCCCGATGCGGGTGCGTACCAGACGTGGCTTGTCGACCTGCGGGCCGGCCAGAGCCACCACACGCTCGACATTCAGCCTGCCCGTGGTGAAGAGCCTGCCCACCGCAATGACGTCCTGGTAGTCGATGCTCCAGACCTGTTTCTTGAGGCTGACCGGGTCGAGGAAGTGAATATGCGTGCCAGTGAGACCTGCGGGATGCGGCCCCCCAAAACTCTCGACCTTGACGTTGGAGGCGAACGCGTGATCCTCCAGACCAGAGAAACTGCCCGCTGCTCGACAGACGAACACCGACCCTTCGGTGAGATGGGCGAGAATGCTGATGCCGTTGAGGAAGTCATCGCCGGACTGGCGCGCCACCACTTCCGGATGGGCGGCCAGTGGATTGGTATCCATGGCATTGACGAAAATGGAGTGAGGACGGGCGTCCAGTGCAGGCACCTTGCTGAAGGGGCGAGTTCGCAGCGCTGTCCAGAGGCCGGACTTGACCAGATTGTCCACGACGGCGGCGCGCTCGAGCGAGGCCAGTTGAGCGCTGTCGTAGCGAGTGAATTCCACGTGATCATCGGCGGCCTCATCGACTTCGATGACCAGCGAGAGGAACACTCGACGCTCTCCCCGATTGATCTCACGCACGACGCCACTGGCTGGCGCGGTGTAGATCACTCCGGGCGTCTTCTTGTCTTCGAACACGGGCTGACCCAGCGTCACGCGATCGCCTTCGCGAACCGCCATGGTGGGTTTCATGCCGACATAATCCTGGCCTAGCAGGGCAACACTGCGAACCTGTCGCGCTTGCGTGACCTGCTGCTCCGGTTCTCCCAGAAGTGGAATATCCAACCCGCGCGTAATTTTGATCATTCGCCAAGCCTAATCGTTACAGGGAATTCATGAAACCATACAGCCGTTGATGCGTGTCGAATTCAAGCGTGAACAGCACCCAAAGGCGTCAGGCAGGCGAAGTGCCCGGCATAGTGTCTTGTTGCGATAGCAATCGCTTGGAATTTTCTTGTAAAGCGGCCAGTTAGGCGCGGCAAGTATAGTTAGCCGGCGACCGGATTGCCACCGCTTTGAGGGACAATCCGGCACCTTTTAGTGACTAACCCTCCAGCGGGTACAGGCGATACTGGACTCCGGCCATCTTGTAAACCATTCGGACCACCTGATTGCAGTAACCGAATTCGTTGTCATACCAGAGGTAGAGAACACAGTTGTTGCCCTGAACGATGGTCGCGGTGGAGTCCACGATGGCAGCCTCGCGCGAGCCGACGAAGTCGCTGGAAACGGCATCGGCAGCCTGGGTGTAGCTGATCTGGTTCTGCAGCTTGGAATGCAGGGCGATCAGGCGCAGGAACTCGTTCAACTCGGTCTTGCTGGTCGCCTGGTTGAGATGCAGGCTCAGAATGGCCATGGAGACATTGGGAATCGGCACGCGGACCGCATTGCCCGTCAGCTTGCCCTCCAGCTCCGGCACCGCCTTGACGACAGCCTTGGCCGCTCCGGTCTCGGTCAGCACCATGTTCAACGCAGCACTGCGACCACGACGATTGCCCTCGTGATAATTGTCGATGAGGTTCTGGTCATTGGTGTAGGCATGCACCGTCTCGACGTGGCCGTGCACGATGCCGTACTTGTCATTGATGACCTTCAACACAGGAGCGATGGCGTTCGTGGTGCATGACGCGGCCGTGATGATCCTGTCTTCCGGCTGGATCTGCTCGTGGTTGATGCCGTAGACGATGTTCTTCAGCCCGCCCTTGCCTGGCGCCGTCAGCACCACCTTGCTGGCCCCCTTGGCCTTGAGATGCTGGGACAGCCCCGCTTCGTCACGCCAGGTACCGGTATTGTCGATGATCAGCGCGTCCTGAATGCCGTACTTGGTGTAGTCGACTTCATCCGGGCGGTTGGCGTAGATCACCTTGATGACATTGCCGTTGGCGATCAGACAGCCATTCTCTTCGTCCACGCGCACCGTGCCCTGGAAGGCGCCATGCACCGAATCGGATACCAGCAGGCTGGCGCGCTTCTCGAGATCCCCTTCCTTGCCGGGGCGCACGACGATCGCACGCAGCCGCATCACCTCGCCAGTGCTGGTGCGCTCGATGAGCAAGCGGGCAATGAGGCGCCCGATGCGGCCGAAGCCGTACAGCACGACATCCTGCGACTTCTCGATGGGCTTGGTCTTCACGCCCACCAGATAGCCGAGCTCCTTCGCGACGAATTCCTCCACGGGAAGTGCCGCTGCGCCAAGCTGCTCCTGCTGCTCCATGTAGCGCACGGTGAGCTTGCCCAGGTCAATGTGGCAGTGCGCCAGGTCGAGCCTGGACAGGGCCATCAGAACCGGGTGGCTCTCGAATTCGGACATCTCGTTGCGCCCCACCTGACGGACGAAACGATGCGACTTCATGATGTTGGCAACGGAGCGGTTATGCAGCGCGCGACCATACAGGAAGATACCTACATTGCGCTGACTGTAGAGACGACCGACCACAGGAATCATTTCCTGAGCCAGCGCCTCACGTTGTTTCCAATCACCGAAATAGTCGTCCAAACTGGGTCGAGTCACTGGCTGCACCTTTGTTAGAGAGGTTGTTGGAGAGGGCGGTATTATCTTTGGATTGCAATAGGGGCGCAACCCGGCGCTGCCTGCATGCGGGGCTTCCCGCGGGGAACCCACTGCCCGCGCAGACACAGTTGGCCCTGCCAGTCGCGCGCGGTTTGTGCCAGAATCCCGGCCCTTTCGATTGCGAACAAAGACTCCATGCACAGCATCAGCATTCTCGACCCCGAACTGCCATCCAGCGCGGGGGACCATCGGCGCTGGGCCAGTCTGCCCGGCAGTGCACTCAGCCTCGCCGTCGCCGGGATTGCAAACCGGCATCGCGGCCCGATCGTTGTTGTCACCGCCAACACGGAGGAAGCCGATGCCATACGTCGCGAGCTCGGGTTCTTTTGCCCGCAGGATGGCCGCCTGCCCCTCTTCGCCCTGCCCGACTGGGAAACCCTGCCGTACGACAATTTCTCGGCACACCAGGATATCGTCTCGGACCGCCTCAGCACCCTGTCGAGTCTGCCTGAGCTCGCCAAGGGCATCCTCGTTGTCCCGCTGACCAGCCTGATGCATCGACTCTGTCCACGCAGTTATGTGCTGGGCAACAGCCTGCAATTGAAAGTGGGCGGAGAATTCGAACCCGACACCATGCGGCGGCGCCTGCAGAGTGCGGGCTACCAGTGTGTGGACTCGGTGCATGAACACGGCGAATTCGCCGTTCGCGGGGCCATCATGGACATCTATCCCATGGGCGCCGATCACCCCTATCGCGTCGATCTCTTCGACAGCGAGATCGAGAGCCTGCGCATATTCGATCCGGAAACACAGCGCTCGCTGCAGAAGGTGGACGGCATTGCGCTGCTGCCGGGCAAGGAGTACCCGATGAACGAGGCTGGAATCAGCCTCTTTCGCAGCAATTTCCGCAACCATTTCGATGTCGATCTGCGCCAGTGCAGTGTCTATCAGGACATCAGCCAGGGCCTGCATTCCGCAGGTATCGAGTACTACCTGCCTCTGTTCTTCGACACGACGGAAACCCTGTTCGATTACCTGCCACGCAACACGCTCGTGGTGCGCAGCGGCGATCTGCAGACTTCCGGGCTGCGATTCTGGAATGACATCAAGACGCGTTACGAGGATCGCCGGCACGACAGACAGCGCCCGATCCTCTCCCCTGGGGAGCTGTTCCTGAGTCCGGACGAAGCGTTCGCACTGCTGCGCCACTACCCCAGTGTCGAGATACAGCCGCAAGGGACCACGGACAAGGGCGCCGCGGTCGATGTCGCAGCGCCACCCAGTATCGGGCTCGGCCAGCAGAATCCGTTGCAAGGGCTGGAAAGTGTGCTGCGCGACCATGCCCGCCATCGTGTGCTGTTCTGCGCGGAATCCGCCGGCCGACGCGAAAGTCTGCTGGAACTGCTCAAGAGCATCGGCGTGCAGCCGGCGCCAGTCGACTCCTGGACCAGCTTCCTGACATCGGCGCAGCCTGTCTGCATCACCGTGGCGCCATTGGACCAGGGGCTGCTTCTGCGCGACCCGCCGTGTCTGCTCATCACGGAAACGCAGTTGTTCGGCCAGCGCGTGGCCCAGCGTCGACGCCGCCGCCGCGCACAGGACAATACGGAACTGCTGATCCGCAACCTCAACGAGCTGCACATCGGTGCTGCCGTGGTGCACCTGGAGCACGGCGTCGGGCGTTACAGAGGCCTGCAGACGCTCACCATCGACAATCAGGAAACCGAATTCCTGACCCTGGAATACGCCCGCGACGCCAAGCTGTATGTGCCGGTGTACTCCCTGCACCTGATCAGCCGGTACGGTGGCAGCGAACCCGACCTGGCGCCCTTGAACTCGCTCGGCAATGATCAATGGCAGAAGGCGCGACAGAAGGCCGCAGAGAAGATTCGCGATGTGGCCGTGGAATTGCTCGACATCTATGCGCGACGCGAGGCGCGCGAAGGCTTCGCGTACCGCGTGGACGACATCGATTACGACGCCTTCGCCAGCAGTTTCCCCTTCGAGGTCACTCCCGACCAGCAGGACGCCATCGATGCCGTGTTGCGCGACATGGCATCGAAACGGGCCATGGATCGACTGGTATGCGGTGATGTCGGATTCGGCAAGACCGAGGTGGCCATGCGGGCCGCCTTCGTCGCCGTGCAGAACCACAAGCAAGTGGCGATCCTGGTGCCCACCACCCTGCTGGCGCAGCAGCACTATGAGAGTTTCCGTGACCGCTTCGCCGACTGGCCGGTGGTCGTCGACCTGACCTCGCGCTTTCGTTCGGCGAAACAGCAGGAAGAAACCCTGGCGAACATTCGCAACGGCAAGGTGGACATCATCGTCGGCACGCACAAGCTGCTGCAGGACGCCATCGAGTACAAGGATCTCGGCTTGCTCATCATCGACGAGGAGCATCGCTTCGGAGTGCAGCAGAAAGACAAGCTCAAGGCCCTGCGTGCCAGCGTGGACATCCTGACGCTGACAGCGACGCCGATTCCCCGCACCTTGAACATGTCCCTCTCCGGCGTGCGCGACCTTTCCTTGATCGTGACCCCGCCGGCCAAGCGTCTCTCCGTCAAGACCTTCATAAGGGAGAGCCAGGACGCCCTCATAAAGGAAGCGGTGCTGCGCGAGCTGTTGCGCGGGGGACAGGTGTTCTATCTGCACAATGAAGTGAAGACGATCAACAAGACCGCCGAGCACCTGCAGGAACTGATTCCCGAGGCCCGTGTCTGCGTTGCCCACGGTCAGCTGCCCGAGCGTGAGCTCGAGCAGATCATGGCCGACTTCTATCACAAGCGTTACAACATCCTGGTGTGTTCGACCATCATCGAGACGGGCATCGACATTCCCAGCGCCAACACCATCATCATCGACCGGGCAGACAAGCTCGGGCTGGCCCAGCTGCACCAGTTGCGCGGTCGTGTGGGCCGCTCGCACCATCAGGCCTACGCCTACCTGCTCACCCCGAGCAAGAACAACATGACACCCGATGCCCTCAAGCGCATTGAGGCCATCAGCGCGGCCAGCACCCTGGGAGCCGGATTCACGCTGGCGAGCCACGATCTGGAGATCCGCGGCGCAGGCGAATTCCTGGGAGAGGAGCAGACAGGACACATCCAGAAGATCGGCTTCAGCCTCTACACCGAGATGCTGGAGGAAGCCGTGAAGGCCATCCGAGAGGGCCGCACGCCCAACATCGAAGGCACACTGCAGCACGTCAGCGAGGTGAATCTGCGAGTGCCTGCGCTGATCAGCGAGGAATATCTGCCGGACGTGCATACCCGGCTGATCATGTACAAACGCATTGCCGGCGCGCGGGACGACGAGGAACTCAAGGAACTGCAGGTCGAGATGATCGACCGCTTCGGCCTGCTGCCGGAGCCGACGCGGCGCCTGTTCCGCATCACGGCCCTGCGCCTGCGCGCACAACAAATGGGGATCAGCAAGATCGAGGCGAGTGCCGTCACGGGCAAGCTGCATTTCGCGCAGAACACGGCCGTGGACCCGCGCTCACTGGTGGCGCTGGTACAGCAACAACCGAAGGTCTACAAGCTCAGCGGGCCGGCCCAGCTGCAGTTCAGCCACAATTCCCAGGGGGCGGACCAGCGCATCGACTTCGTGCAGCAGCTGCTGGGGCTGCTGAAGCTGACGCGCTGAGGCCGATTGGACTGCGCGCCGGAATCCCTTATCCTGCGCGCAGGCATACAGACGCAACAAGCGCGGAGCAGCCGCCATTGCAAGGCATGAACATGAGTCGACGTACACCCCGGGGCATTTCTGCAGGCCGCCGTGCCACCATGCTGGCGCTGCTCGGCTTGCTGCCCGTCTTCGGACACGCGCAGCCGACACCCACGCAGGAACCCTGGGTGCAGGTCGAGATGACCCTCTTCACTTATGAGAACGCGAATCTCGAGGCAGAGGTCTGGTCGCCGGAAAAACTCGCCATCGGTTTCCCGGACAATCTGATTGCCCTGCAGCAATTGGCGGATGTCCTGCAGCTGTCCGACTGGAGTGTGCTGACTGGCGCCATTGCCACGCCGCAGACGGCAGCACCCGAGCCATCGCCCACGCCTGCGCAGAGCCCTGCCCCTGTGGCGCGAGAGATCGGGCCGCGCCCCTATGCGCCGGCGGACAGTGTCACGCTGCCCGACCTTGAACGCGAGGCCTTTCAGGTACTGCCACCGGCAGCGCATGACTTCGTGACCACCAATCGCACCCTGTCACAGTCCACTGGCCACCGCATCGTCTACCACAATGCGTGGCGCCAGCCGCTGCGTCGACGCAGTGCCACACCGGCGATCGGCCTGCAGGGCGGACGGGAGTTCGGGACGCGCGCAGAGGTGGAGGGCAGCGTGATCCTGTACGCCGGCAGCACGCGAGACCGCCTGATGCTGGAAGCGAATCTGTGGCTGACCCAGTTCAGCGCCGATCAGGCAGCGTCGTCATCATGGACGCTGCCGGTGCTGCCAGCGGTGCTGGAGCGCACTCAGACGCAGGCCGAGACGACGAACGAAAGCTACCAGATCAGCCGCATCATCGAGTTCCGGCAGAGCCGGGAGATGCGTCTGGAGCAGTTCCATTATCTGGATCACCCCGCCATGGGAATGCTGGTGCAGGTGACCCCCTGGCAAGTGCCGCCGCCCCCGGAGCCGGAGATCCCTGCACAGGAACCGGGGCAGAGTGCCGCTCAGCCAGTGGCGCCGTGACGCACAATCGCACGTTCGAGAACGCTCAGCGCCATCGCCATGCCAGACTGCAACACGCGTCCTATGGCCTCCATGGAGATTGCTTCCTCCGTGAGCCCGGCCGCCCAGTTCACTGAAAGCGCGAGACACGCATAGGGCAGATCGAGTTCGCGCGCCAGCGCCGCTTCGGGCATCCCCGTCATGCCGATCATGTCGCAGCCATCGCGCTGCAATCTGCGAACCTCGGCCGCAGACTCCAGCCGCGGCCCCTGGGTGCACGCATAGACACCGCCATCCCACACCTCGACATTGCCGGCACTGCGCACCAGCAACTGGCGCATCGCTTCGTCATAGGGCTGTGTGAAATCGATGTGCGTGACGGCGTCCAGCCCGTCAGCAAAGAAGGTGTGCTCGCGCCCCCAGGTGTAGTCGATGATCTGGTTCGGCACCGCCAGTGCACCCGGCGCAGTCCGCGCATGAATGCCACCCACCGCATTGACCCCGATCACCGCGCTCACGCCTGCCTGACGCAGGGCCCAGAGATTCGCCCGATAATTGATGCGATGAGGCGGCACCTTGTGGCCACGACCATGCCGGGCAATGAAGGCCACCGGATGAGAGCCCACCGTGCCCGTCGTCACATCCACGGCCAGATCCGCGAACGGAGTTGGCACCGAGAGAATCTTCAGATTCTGCAGGAATACCGGTTCAGTGAGCCCGGTTCCCCCAATCACGCCGATCATGCTGTTTTCCTCTGCTCATCTGCTATCCTCGGCAGTATACCCGAAGCGCAGGATTCCCCATGTCAGCAGCCACAGACACCGCCAGACAGCCCAGTCGCGTCCTCGCAGTCAGCAGCGGCAAGGGCGGTGTCGGCAAGACCAGCATCAGCGTGAACCTGGCCATCGCCCTCGCCTCGCGCGGCAAGCGGGTCTGTGTCTTCGACGCCGACACCAGCCTGGCGAATGTGAACATACTTCTGAACATCGCTCCGAAGTTCACCCTGGAACAGGTGCTGGATGGCAGCAAACGCATCGAGGAGATTCTTGTCAAAGGCCCCGGGGGCATCACCATCGTGCCGGCCGCATCCGGCATCGCCCAGTTCGCCAGCCTCGGCGCGCAGCAACAGGCGTTGCTGCTGCAGGCCCTGCACGTGCTGGAACAGCAGTTCGATTACCTCATCATCGACACGGCCGCCGGCATCAGCGAGAACGTCACCACGTTCCTGGAAGCGGCGGATCACTGCGTGCTGGTGGTGACACCCGAGCCCACCTCGCTCACGGATGCCTTCGCGCTGGTGAAGGTGTTGCAGCGACGCGGCTGCAAGACTCCCATTCATGTGCTGACCAACATGGTGGACAGCTATCCCGGCAGCGTGGACATCTTCAAGCGACTCAATGGCGCCGCCCTGCGCTATCTGCAGACCGAGTTGACCTACCTTGGCTACATCCCCCGCGACGACTTCGTCCGCCAGTCGGTGCAGCGGCAGATCCCAGTGACCGTCGGCTTTCCTTCCTGTCAGGCAAGCTATCGTTTTCATGCGCTCACCGACAGCCTGGAAGCCATCTACCGGCAGCTGCCCACTCGACGCTCCTTCAGCCTGTTCTGGCGCAAGTTGCTGCCACGACGCCGACTGGGCGACACCCCCGACCTCGCCGTACCGGCCAGCGCGCTCACGTCTGCCAGTGCGGCTCCCACTCCGGCTCCTGCGCCGCAAGAGGGAGCTCGGGCACCCCGGCCAAGCCGCACTGCCATCGTCAGACTGCAGCAGAACATGGTGCAACTGGTACGCTCCCGCACTCTGTCGCCCGCGAGCATGCGCAGCCTGATCGGATCCCTGATAGCCCAGGTGGAGCGTCACTATCCGGAAATTGACACGACACAACTGCAGCCACGCAAGCCACGACCGGGCAATGAGGAGCGCCATGAGCCTGAGTGAGCTGATTGACGCCTACACCAGTCGACTCGACAGCTACGAATTCCTGCTGCACAAGATCGAGCAGGAACAGCGTCAGGCGCGCAACGCCGCGTTCGTCCAGTTCTGCGAGTGCGAGGAAAAGCGTCTTCTCGACTTGATCCAGCTCAACACGCAGATCCTGCGCGACCTGCGGGCACTGCAGCGCAGTGCAGCCCCCGCCGTGCAGACGCCCGCCGCCCTGCCCGGCCCACTCGCGACATGAACCCGCACGCGGGATTCCCACAGACTCCCTGCGACGGGTAGAATTCGCGCCTGTTTCATCACTCCCTGCAGCCACCCACAGGAAACCCATGTGCGCCTGACCGACAAGCTCTGCCTGTTTCTCTGGAATACCGGACACCTGCCCCCCGCGCTGGCCCGGATTGTCTACAAGCGCCTGGCCAAGCGCCGCATGGCCCCGGATCACCCGTTCACCCAGGACTTCTTCGGTCTGCACTACCAAGGCAATCTCAACAACAACATCGACTTCCAGATTCATTTCTATGGCGCCTTCGAGAAGCCCCTGCTGTTCTTCCTGCGCGATGCCCTGAAGGCGCTGGGCAAGACGCCCAGCGTGTTCGTCGATGTCGGCGCGAACATCGGCCAGCATTCGCTGTTCATGTCTCGACTCGCCAGCCAGGTGCATTCCTTCGAGCCTTTCGCCAAGGTGCGCGACCGTCTGCTGCTGCAGATCGCCCACAACAGACTGGACAACATCCGCGTGCATGCCCTGGGTCTGAGCAACGAGAACGCCCGCCAGCCCTTCTTCGCACCTACAGGCTCCAACGAGGGCATCGGCTCCTTCGATGCCAGCACCACCAGCAAGGGCAATGTTGCGATTGGCGAACTGGAGCTGGTGCGGGGGGATGACTACCTGGCCCGCGAAGGCATCAACCGCATCGACATCCTGAAGATGGACGTGGAGGGCTTCGAGAAGCTGGCACTGCAGGGGCTGCGCGAAACGCTGCTGGCCACGCGGCCACTGCTGGTCTGCGAAGTCACCTATGGCAAGCCGCTGTCCTTCGCCAGTCTGGAGCAATTCGTGAGTCACCTGCCCCCGGACTACCGCCTGTTCACGTTCGACAAGCGCAAGCAGGATGGTTCCAAGGCCCGCCGTCGCGATGCCCGCTCACGCCACAGCGGCGAGTACCGCATCATCCCGATCAGCGCCTGGCGCAGCAGCGGACAGGACGACATCATCGCCTGCCCGCTGGAGTCCGTGTCCTTGCTGCCGATGCACGCGAGCCAGGTCACCCGTTGAGGGCGACTATCCGGGCGCGTCCTGGATGCAGTATTCTGCGGCTCACATCCACAACAAGAAGGCAGAGACCTCCCGATGTATTACGCCCGAATCAGCGGCTGGGGCAAATGCCTGCCGCCCGCCGTGTTGAGCAATGCCGATCTGGCCACCTTCATGGACACCTCGGACGAATGGATCACGTCGCGCACCGGCATTCAGGAACGCCGCATCTGCCACTGCAATTTCTCTGACATGGCCATCGTGGCGGCACGCCGCGCTCTCGCCGCAGCCGACATGGCCCCCGAAGAACTCGATCTCATCCTGCTCGGAAGCCTGACGGTGGACTCCCTGTGCCCCAATACGGCTTCGATCGTTCAGAACGCCATTGGTGCCCGCAATGCAGCCGCGATCGACATCAATTCTGCCTGCACCGGCTTCCTCTATGGCCTGCACATCGGAACCAACCTGATTCGGACGGGCGCCCATCGCAAGGTCCTGGTGATCGGCGGGGAGTTCATCAGTCACTACATGAACTGGGCACGCCGCGACGTGGCCGTGTTGTTCGGTGATGCCTGTGGTGCGGTGGTACTGGAGGCGGACACGCAGCGCAGCGGTCTGCTGGCGGCCCGTATCGGCTGCGAGATGGACACCACCAGCGCCATCCAGATCACCAATCTGGGCAGCGCTTACAGTCGCCTCTCCGAGGACTTCCTCTACCTGGGTTGGAACTTCGAAGGTCAGGAGGTGTTCAAGCGAGCCATCAAGGGCATGGCGTTCGCCTGCGAGGATGTCCTGCAGCAGACTGGCCTGCGCATCGAGGACATTCACTTGATGGTGCCGCACCAGGCGAATCGCCGCATTCTGGATGCCCTGGCCAAGCGGCTGGACATTCCCGAGGAAAAGGTGATGTGCAATGTCCACAAGTACGGCAACACCTCGGCGGGCACCATTCCCGTCGCACTGACGGAAGCTCTGGAAGAGCAGCGTATCCACCCGGGAGACTACATCCTCATGGCAAGCTTCGGTGCGGGTCTGACCTGGGGTGCGGGCCTTGTGCAATGGGGAGAGCGAATCACCGCATTGCGCCATAGCGATGCTGAGTTGCCTCCTTGTCACCAGAGCGCTCTGGAGATCCTTGCCCCTCACATACAGCGCTACAACGCAGCAGCCCGTTGAAACTCCCTCTCCCGGGCGTTTTCAGCACCACGCAATCTGTTAAACTCGCGCCCGCGTAGACACGCCGTCTACTATCAAAGGAGTCAGTATGAACAAATTGCTTTATCCCGCCATTTTTCTGGCGGCTGCCATCATCGTGGTCTCCATGGCGACATCCAGTCTCGAGGTCCACGACCGTCCCGATACCAACCTGTGCATCGGGGAATGTTACGAGGAATATGTCGCTGCCAACGGGACCGTGGTGGAGCAGGCTCGCGCCCAGGCTGAAGCCGCCGCTGCGATGAATCCAGCAGAACTGGGCAAGGCAGCCTTCGCCGCCTGTGCGGCCTGCCACGGTGCCGGTGGAGAAGGTGGTGTCGGCCCGCAACTGCAGGGTCGCGATTCAGGTTTCATCACCACGGCACTGACCGCTTACAAGAATCGCGAAACTCGCGGTGAGCAAAGCGCCATGATGTGGACTGTGGCCACCCCCCTCAGCGAAGCTGACATCAACAATCTTGCAGCGTTCGTCTCTTCTCTCTGATTGCTCCCCAATGTCTGATGTCTGACATTGTCGAACCGTGTGTCGACAATGTCAGCGACTTTCACCTCCATCCCGACTCACCAGCGACCTCGCGGCAACGCACCTTCATGGCGCATGTATGTTGCAATTCAGTGCAGTTTCACGCACCGGAAAAAGGCGCAACGCACCAGTTGAAATCACCATTTAATACTTTTCATTCTTTTATCATCTAAATTCAAAAAGTCGCGATATTTGGTTTTACAGCGAAAATTTCCTTGCATAGACTCGAGAAATCTCATCAGGTCAAAAGGCCTTTCCAGCCTGCATTTCCTTGATTCGGAGTCCGCTGCCATGACTGAAAACGACATTTCGCGCAGGGCCTTTCTTCGCCATTCGCTTCTCACCATCAGCAATTCAATGATCGTCCTTGGCTTTCCAGCCATCCTGGAGAACGTGGCTCTCGCAACCGAAGCGGCAGTCCTGGGCAGCGACTTCATCACCTTGAACCCCGAGGAAGCTGCAGAGTACGCGGCGATTGCCGCGCGCATCATTCCAACAGATGAGACACCAGGCGCCAATGAAGCAGGTGTCATTCACTTCATCGACAATGTACTTGGCACCAGCCGCACAGAGATGCTGGGTCCGCTTCGCCAAGGACTCGCATCACTGCAGGATGGCGTGCGCAGTGAATACAGCGCAATTAAATTCAGCGAGCTAGATCCGCAAGAGCAGGACGCTCTTCTGCAAGGCATCGAGGATACGCCGTTCTTCGCCACGATGCGCTACCTCACCATCGCCGGCATGTTTTCCTTGCCCGATTACGGCGGCAATAGAGACCACAGCGGTTGGCAACTGATCGGTTTCGAACATCGACACGTGTGGGAACCCCCCTTCGGATTCTATGACGCCGACTACATGGCTCGAGGAGAATGAACATGGCGCAGGCAAGCTTCGCAACACGCGAGCAGGTGGACTTCGTGGTGGTGGGCTCCGGAGCCGCAGGCGGCATTGTGGCGCGCGAGCTCGCCACCGCCGGTTTCTCGGTGGTTGTTCTGGAACAGGGACCGTATTTGCAACCGGGGGATTTTCGGCACGATGAATGGTCCTACACCCAGAATGAGGAGCTGGTCTGGGGCAGCCGCAAGGGACACCCGCAAACCTTTCGGCGTCATGAAAGCGAAAAGGCCGAAGTGGTGGATGGGGCGCCTCTGGGGTATGCCCACAATGTCGGTGGCAGCAGCGTGCATTTCTCCGGCAATTTCTGGCGCCTGCATCCCATCGATTTTCACGAGGCGAGTGTGCGGGGCACCATTGCCGGCACCAACTTCGCCGATTGGCCGATCAGCTACGAAGAACTGGAACCCTATTACACCCGCGTGGACTGGGAGATCGGGGTGTCTGGCACCACCGGCCCGTGGGATCCACCCCGGTCACGGGACTATCCCTGCCCGCCCATGCCGGTGAAATCCGCCGGTGTACTGCTGGAGCGCGCTGCACGTGCGCTGGGATACACCGCGTTCCCCGCCCCAGTCGCGATCCTCTCGCAGCCCTTCAACGGACGTCCGGCCTGCATTCACTGTGGTTTCTGCAATGGCTTCGGCTGCGAAGTGGCTGCCAAATCCTCCACCGCCGTCACGATGATTCCGCAGGCACTCGCCACGGGCAATTGCGAGTTGAGAACGGGTTGCACCGTCTCGCGCATCAACACGTCGGACGACGATCGTGTGAACGAAGTCGTCTACTGGGAAGTGGACGGCACGGAACAGGCGCAGCTGGCTAAGGCGGTGGTACTTTGCGCCAATGGTGCGGAAACTCCGCGCCTGCTGTTTCTGTCCGCCTCAGCGCAGCACCCAGACGGGCTGGCGAATTCAAGTGGCATGGTCGGTCGCAATCTGATGTTCAACGGCTCCTCCAACGCGGCTGGACTCTTTCCTGAAGCCATCAACGGCCACAAGAGCATCGCCACCACTCGCGTCATCCATGACTTCTACAGTATCGACCCGAAGCACGGTTTCTACGGTGGCGGCGGCATCGACTCGCGTTCGCTGACCCGCGGCCTGCCGATGGCCTCGGCGATGCGCGGGGGCATCTTTTCGGGCGCGAGCTGGGGCAGCGACTTCAAGCGAGGTCTCGCGGAGGAGTTCACGCACACGGCCTCCTTCAATGGCCATTGCACCACCCTGCCCCTGTCCAGCAACAACATCACGCTGGACCCCGAAGTGAAGGACAAATGGGGACGCCCGGCACTGCGCACGACCTTCATGAATCATCCGGACGACATCGCCACGATGAAGTTCTTCCACGACATCTCCATGGAACTGCTGGACGCCGCTGGCGCCATCAAGAAAGTGGGCTCTTATGCCAGGAATGGACAGACAGGCGGCGTGCATCTGCTGGGCACTTGCAGGATGGGCGATGATCCAGCGACCTCAGTCGTGGATCGCTTCAATCGCTCGCACGACGTGCCCAACCTGTTCATGGTCGACGGCAGCAGCATGGTGACCTCCGGCCGTGGCCAGCCGACCATGACCATCATGGCGCTGGCATTCCGCGCAGCGGACCACATCATCCAGGCAGCGCGTCGCAACGAGATATGAGGAAAAGGCAGTGAAATTCTTGATGGGGTATGGCGAAGGTGGCGGGAGTATCAGGATTCGAACCTGAGACCCACGGCTTAGAAGGCCGTTGCTCTATCCAGCTGAGCTATACCCCCGTGAAGAGGACCAGGCACTGAACGTGTGCGTCAGTGGACAGGGAATATGGGGTGACCGATGGGGCTCGAACCCACGACAACCGGAGTCACAGTCCGGGGCTCTACCAACTGAGCTACGATCACCATTGAACTCTTTCGCGACATTGCGTGTGGGCGCAATGCGTATGTCATGTCTGCAAGGAGTGGTCGGGGTAGAGAGATTTGAACTCCCGACATCCTGCTCCCAAAGCAGGCGCGCTACCAGACTGCGCTATACCCCGATGTCCTGCAGCGTTTGCAGGGTCGGCATGATACTCACGGCCTTGCAGTCAGTCAATCTCCCGTCAGAGGAAAAACTGCCGGATTCGACCGTGCATGAAATGGTCGTGAACTGCGGCAACATCACCTTTCGATGCGCCAGTGGCTGCCCTCGGCACTGTCTTCCACCACGACTTTCATCGCGGCGAGCTTGTCGCGAATTTCATCGGCAAGGGCCCAGTTCCTGTCGGCACGGGCCTGCTTGCGCTGCGCGATCAGACCATCGATCAGCGCCGCATCGACGCCTTCACTGCCCTGGCTCTGCAGGAACGCATCGGGCGAATCCTGCAGGATCCCAAGCACCCGCCCGAGCCGGACCAGCACGCCTGCCAACTGCAAGGCCTTCTCCGGATCTGCTTCACGATGGCGATTGATGTCACGTGCCAGATCGAACATTACCCCCAGAGCAACGGGCGTGTTGAAGTCATCGTCCATCGCCTGGCAGAACGCCTTCTCGTAACTGCTGTTCACCAGTTCGCGCGCCGCGCGCGCATCAAGACCACGAAGTGCAGTGTAGAAACGCTCCAGCGCCGCTGTCGCCTGCTGCAGACTCTGCTCGGAATAATTGATCGGACTGCGATACTGACTGGAAATCAGCAGATAGCGCAGCACTTCCGGCTTGTGCTGTTGCAGCACATCGCGCACGGTGAAGAAATTGTTGAGCGATTTCGACATCTTTTCGTTGTCGACACGCACGGCGCCGTTGTGCATCCACACCTTCGCGAACTGCTTGCCGGTGGCCGCCTCGGACTGGGCAATCTCGTTCTCGTGATGCGGGAACATCAAGTCCGAGCCGCCACCATGAATGTCAAAGGAATCTCCCAGGCAGCAGGTCGACATGGCCGAGCACTCGATGTGCCAGCCCGGTCGCCCGTAACCCCAGGGCGAATCCCAGCCCACCTCGTCGTCCCCGGCTGCTTTCCACAACGCGAAATCGCGCGGATCGCGCTTGAGCTCGCCAATCTCGATGCGAGCGCCCGCCAGCAATTCCTCGGGATTCTTGTTGGAGAGGCGACCATAAGGAGCGAACTGGTTCACGGCGTAGTACACATCGCCATTGGCGGCTCGGTAGGCATACTCACCTTCGATGAGACGCTGAATGAGGGCGATGATCTGCTCGATATGCGCTGTCGCGCGCGGCTCCTTGTCGGGGCGCAGGACAAAGAGCGCCTCTTCATCTTCGCGCATGGCTGCAATGAAACGCTCGGTGAGATCGGAGAACAGCTCACCATTCTCGCGTGCGCGACGCAGGATCTTGTCATCGATGTCCGTGATGTTGCGGATGTACGTCACCTGATAGCCGCGATGACGCAGATAACGCACCACCACATCGAAAGCGACGAACATGCGGGCATGGCCGACGTGGCAGTAGTCATAGGTGGTGACGCCGCAGACATACATCCTCACCTTGCCGCTCTCGATCGGCACGAAGTCTTCCTTGGTTCTGGTCAGCGTGTTGTAGATCTGCAGCAATTTGTTCACTCAACTGGAAATTTTGGCCCAGGAATCCCGCAGCGTGACGGTGCGATTGAACACCAGACGCTCCGCCGAAGAATCATGACGATCGACGCAGAAATAGCCTTCGCGCTCGAACTGGAAACTCGCCTCAGGCGCGGCACTGCGAAGGCTCGGTTCGGCCTTGCAGCCAGACAGCACCTGCAGGGAATCGGGATTCAGACACAGCTTGTAGTCGCCGATGCTCTTGTCGTCCGGGTTTTCATTGCTGAACAGACGATCGTAAATCCGCACCTCCACATCCAGAGCCTGACGCGCAGGCACCCAATGGATGACACCCGCGACCTTGCGACCCTGCGGATTGACACCAAGCGTGGCCGCGTCATAACTGCAGATCAGTTCGACGACCTGACCGCTGGCATCCTTGCGAACCTCGTCGCAGCGGATCACATAGGCACCGCGCAGACGCACCTCTGCACCCGGGCTCAAGCGCTTGTACTGTGGTGGAGGCACTTCCTCGAAGTCACTGGCATCGATGTACAGCTCACGCTCGAAGGGCAGTTCACGCATCCCCATGGACGTTTCCTTGGGGTGACACGGAAGCTGCAAGGTCTCCGACTGCTGCTCGGGGTAATTGCTCAGGGTCACCTTGAGGGGACGAAGCACACACATCGCGCGCGGCGCGTGGCGGTCGAGATCCTCTCGAATGCTGTGTTCCAGCATACCGACATCCACCACGCTCTCGCTGCGGCTGATGCCGACCCGCTCACAGAAATTGCGAATGGAGGCCGGGGTGTAACCGCGTCGGCGCAGGCCGGACAGCGTGGGCATGCGCGGATCGTCCCACCCTTGCACATAGCCTTGTGTCACCAGCTCCTTCAGCTTGCGTTTGCTCATCACCGTGTAATTGATGTTCAGACGGGCGAACTCGATCTGACGCGGCAGCACATAGGCATCAAGCGTGGTCAGACGATCTCCCGCGGCATGCAGGCTGGCCTTGTCCAGCGTCTGCAGGATCCAGTCATACAAGGGGCGGTGATCCTCGAATTCCAGCGTGCACAGCGAATGCGTGATGCACTCGATGGCATCCGAGATGCAGTGGGCATAGTCGTACATCGGATAAATGGGCCACGTGGACCCAGTCTGATGATGCTCGACATGACGAATGCGATAGATGACAGGATCGCGCATGTTGATATTGGGCGAGGCCATGTCGATCTTTGCGCGCAGGCTGTGTGCCCCGTCAGGGAACTCCCCTGCCCGCATGCGGGTGAACAGGTCCAGGTTCTCCTCGACACTGCGTGTGCGATAGGGGCTCTCGCGCCCGGGCGCCGTGAGGGTGCCGCGGTACTCCCGCGCCTGTTCGGGGGTCAGACTGCAGACGTAGGCCTTGCCAGCACGAATCAGCTGCAGGGCGAATTCATAGAGCGCGTCGAAATACGACGACGCGTAGCGGATGTCACCACTCCAGGTGAAGCCCAGCCATTGAATGTCGGCCTTGATGGAGTCGATGAACTCCTGACTCTCCTTCTCTGGATTGGTGTCATCGAAGCGCAGATTGCAGCGCCCGTTGTAGGTCTGAGCCGTGCCGAAATTCAGGCAGATCGACTTGGCGTGTCCGATATGGAGAAAGCCGTTGGGTTCCGGAGGAAAGCGTGTCTGCACGCGCCCCGCGTGCTTGCCGCTCTGCAGGTCTTGCTCAATAATGTGGCGGATGAAGTGAGAAGTCACCGGTGCCGCAGCAGTCGCGGAGCCCCCATTTTCAGCGTTTTCTGAAGCATTCATGTCGTGGTTTCTGCTTTCTCGGAAGTGGCAAAGCACGTATTATAGCCGCTCAATGTCTTTCTCATAAGAGGCGAAAACCTCTTTAAAACTCAAGGTTGTCCGCAATGATTGTCTTCAAAACGAATTATGGTGACATCACCATCGAGCTTGATTTCGACAAGGCCCCGGTGTCCTCCGCAAATTTTCTGGAGTATGCCCGCAGCGGCTTCTATGACAACACCATCTTTCATCGCGTGATCGACAATTTCATGATCCAGGGTGGCGGCTTCACCTCCGGCATGGCGCAGAAGCCCAATGGCAAACCCATCGTCAATGAAGCCGACAACGGTCTGCCGAATGCCATCGGCACTCTGGCCATGGCGCGCACCTCGGATCCGCACTCCGCGACATCGCAGTTCTTCATCAATGTCAGCGACAACACCTTCCTCAATCACAAGAACAAGACGCCTCAAGGCTGGGGCTATGCCGTGTTCGGCAAGGTCACGGCGGGCATGGATGTGGTGAACAAGATCAAGCAGTGCCGCACCACCTCCCGTGCCGGTCACCAGGACGTGCCCGTGGATGAGATCATCATCACCGCCACCGTGGTGAATTACCCCACAGACGCCGAGGCTGCCGCGACCAGCAAAGACTGACAATGCCCAGCGCCGGAAAGACACTGTTCACGTCCGACATTCATCTGGATTCCGAGAATTCGGTCATCACCCGCTCCTTTCTGGACTTCCTGGCCAACCGCGCCAGGGGGGCCGAAGCCCTTTACGTGCTGGGCGACCTCTTCGAAGCCTGGGTCGGGGATGACGACAGCAGTGGCTTGAATACCGTGGTGGCACAGGCCTTCGCTGCGCTGGCGAACTCGGGTACTGAGCTGTTTTTCATGCATGGCAATCGCGATTTCCTGCTTGGCCGCGACTATGCCGCGCGCTGTCAGGCCACCCTGCTGGAGGAGCCCAGCCTGATCGAGCGCCATGGTCTGCGCATGGCGATGATTCATGGTGACAGCCTGTGCACGCGCGACGTCGATTACATGAAGTTCCGCAAGATGGTGCGCACCGAGCGCTGGCAGCGGGAATTCCTGGAACGCTCTCTGGTGGAACGCCAGATGATCGCGCAGCAGGCGCGCATGCAGAGCCAGGAACAAAGCAAGACCAAGGCCTCCGAGATCATGGATGTGACGCCGCAGGAAGTCCTCAATCTGCTGCAGACGCTGCAGGTCAACTGCCTCATCCACGGCCACACGCATCGCCCGTCCATCCACACCCTGCGCCTGCAGCTGCCCATCAACGGCCGACTGGACGCCCAGCGCATCGTGCTGGGCAGCTGGGATACCAAGGGCTGGGTACTCGAACTCGACGCCGACGGCTTCGATCTGAAGCATTTCCCGCATTTGCCGGCCTGAGTCACACCTCAGATCACGCCAGGCTGTCCACCTGACTGTAATAGCGGTCGAAGTGCGCTTCGCACAGCAGCAGCAATTCCTCGTTCACGAGACTGGCCAGTTGCGCAAGCGAGGCACCTTGAGCAGAAGCCAGCAACGAGAAGCCGCAGGTGGCGGGATCGATGTCGGCCAGCGGCGCCTTCTGCAGCAGGCTGTGCAGCCAGCAATAGGGCGAGAGGGCCGGATTCAATGGAATCTTGCGCGCCTGCAAGGCGCTCTCCAGCGCATCGCGGGACACAATGTGAAAACGATTCTTCAGGATCTGCACCGTCAGCGCCTCGATGCGACGCAACACGGCTTCCTTTTCCATTTCGCTGTAGGTGTTCCAGCGAATGACCTCGAAGGCATAGCGCTTGCAGCCTCGGCAGATGGCGTCGCCAATGGAGGTGGTGGAGCAGA
>CAYQBR010000008.1:0-18963 GCA_964415735.1 uncultured Klebsiella sp.
TTCTTCGTGATGGGTCTGAGCCTGTCGGGGATGTACGAGTTCGGCAGCCGCTTCATGGGGGCCGGCAGCTCGCTTGCCGGCAGCACCGGCTACAAGGGGTCGTTCTTCACCGGCGTGCTGGCGACCGTCGTGGCCAGCCCCTGCACCGCGCCCTTCATGGGGGCGGCGCTGGGCTTCGCGCTGTCGCAGTCCTGGCTGGTTGCCATGGTGGTGTTCGTGTGCCTCGGCCTGGGCATGGCCTTGCCCTTCCTGGTGCTCTCGTTCAGTCCGGCCCTGCTGCGCTTCATGCCGCGCCCGGGTGCGTGGATGAACACCTTCAAGGAGTTCATGGCCTTCCCGATGTATGCCACCGTGCTCTGGCTGTTGTGGGTGCTGGGGAATCAGACGGGCGTCAATGGCATGGCGGCGGTGGTCGGTTCCTGTCTGCTGCTGGCCTTCGGCCTGTGGCTGCTGCAGAAACGTCGTGTGGCCGGCCCGTTCTGGCGCACCGCCAATGCGGTCGTCGCAGTGCTGTTGGTGCTGACAGTCGCGTTCACGCTGCAATCCCCGCTGCTGCAGACGCGTCAGGCAAGCGCCATGGTGGCCGGCGTCGATGGTGACGAAATGCTGCTGGACGAGATCCATGAGCCTTTCTCAGCCGCCCGCCTTGCAGAGCTGGAGGCCGCCGGTCGCCCCGTGTTCATCAACATGACGGCCGCCTGGTGCATCACCTGTCTCGCCAACGAGCAGACCACACTCAGTTCGGAGCGAGTCATCCAGGCCATGCAGGACAGCGGCATCGTCTACCTCAAAGGCGACTGGACGAATCAGGACCCGGAGATCAGCGAGGTGCTCGACCGCTTCCAGCGCCCCAGCGTGCCGCTCTACCTGCTCTATCCTGGCGCAGGCAAGGAGCCGGTGATCCTGCCGCAGATTCTCACACCGTCGATCATGATCGATGCGTTCGCCGAAATCTGACGCGAAACGCGTGTGCTGGTCCGCCCAGGCTCTGCGTGACGCCGGGCCGGTGTCCAAGGCAAGCTGCGCAGCGGTGCACTGCCTCTGCCGCGCTTTCTCGGTTTCGCCGCCACCATCCACTCGTCACAATTCGGCAACTCGTTGCTGATGCCGTTCATCACGGGCAGTCGCCCCATCATCGTGCTCGCGCACTTCCCCCGCACACGAGCCATTGTCATCCCGCGGCCCGGTGACGGACGTGCGAACATCTCTGAATATTGACCTGCAAAGCCGCGGCACAGAGGGTATAATTTTGCGCCATTTCGAGAGAAACCACTGATTGGAACAGCCGATGAAAATTGCCGACATTCGCCAGAAGTTTCTGCAGTACTTCCACTCCCAGGGACACCAGATCGTCGCCAGCAGTTCGCTGGTGCCGGGCAATGACCCGACGCTGCTCTTCACCAATGCCGGCATGGTGCAGTTCAAGGACCTGTTTCTCGGCAACGAGGTACGCTCCTACAACCGCGCCACGACCTCCCAGCGCTGCGTGCGTGCCGGTGGCAAGCACAATGATCTGGAGAACGTGGGGTACACCGCGCGCCACCATACGTTCTTTGAAATGCTCGGCAACTTCAGTTTCGGTGACTACTTCAAGCGTGATGCCATCCGCTTTGCGTGGGAATTCCTGACGAAGGAACTCGGCCTGCCTGCGGACAGACTCTGGGTCACGGTCTTCCACGAGGACGACGAGGCCGCCGCCATCTGGCTCAATGAAGTGGGGGTGCCCGCCGATCGTCTGTCGCGCCTGGGGGAGAAGGACAACTTCTGGGCCATGGGGGACACCGGACCCTGTGGGCCCTGCACCGAGATCTTCTACGATCACGGCCCGGAAGTGGCCGGTGGTCCGCCCGGCAGTCCCGATGACGACGGTGATCGTTACATCGAGATATGGAACCTGGTGTTCATGCAGTTCGACCGTCAACCTGACGGGACGCTGGTGCGTCTGCCCAAGCCCTCGGTGGACACCGGCATGGGGCTGGAGCGACTCGCCGCCGTGCTGCAGCATGTGCACAGCAATTACGAGATCGATCTGTTCCAGGCACTGTTGAAGGCCGCCGCCGCGATCACCGGCACAGCCGACACTCACAACACCTCGCTGCGCGTCATCGCTGATCACATTCGCTCCTGCTCCTTCCTGGTGGCCGACGGCGTGCTGCCTTCCAACGAGGGTCGCGGCTATGTGCTGCGCCGCATCATTCGCCGCGCGGTGCGCCATGGTTATCAGCTGGGTGTGAAGGACATTTTCTTCTACCGCCTCGTGGCGGCCCTCGTCGAGCAGATGGGTGACGCGTATCCCGAACTCAAAGCACGTCAGGACTTCGTCGAGAAGGTGCTGCGCGAAGAAGAGCAGCAGTTCGCCCGCACCCTGGAGAACGGCATGGCCATTCTCAAGGACGCCATTGCGGGGCTGACCTCCAGCGTGGTGCCGGGAGACACAGTATTCCGCCTTTACGACACCTTTGGGTTCCCCGTCGACCTGACGGCTGATGTGGCTCGCGAGCATCAGCTGACCCTGGACATGGAAGGCTTCGAGCGCGCCATGGCCGTGCAGAAGCAGCAGGCGCGCGCGGCGAGTCAGTTTAATGCGGTGGAAAAGCTGGTCATCAATCTGGAGCAGGGCACGCAGTTCACCGGCTACGACACGCTGCAGGGACAGGCGCGTGTCTTGGCCATCTACAGCAGTGGGCAGCAGGTTCGCGCCATCAACGCGCATGACGAAGCCCTGCTGATTCTCAATGCCAGCCCGTTCTATGCCGAGTCCGGCGGACAGGTGGGCGACAAGGGTCTGATCCGCTGCCACAGCGGCGCCGCAAACGAAGCCGTCTTCGAGATCATTGACACGCAGAAGCAAGGCGAGCATTTCATTCACAAGGGCATTCTGCGCTCGGGCACCCTGGCGGAAGGCGATGAGGTCGATGCCAGCGTTGCCGCTGAGAACCGTGCCGCCATCGCCCTGAATCATTCGGCCACGCATCTGCTGCACGCGGCGCTGCGCAAGGTGCTCGGCGCGCATGTCACGCAGAAGGGCTCGCTGGTTTCCGCAGATCGTCTGCGCTTCGACTTCTCGCACCAGGCGGCGGTGACCGCTGCCGAACTGGCGCAGATCGAGGCACTGGTGAACGCCGAGATCCTGCGCAACTCGCCTGTGAGCAAGCAGGTCATGGGCATGGAGCAGGCCATGAACAAGGGAGCCATGGCACTGTTCGGCGAGAAGTACGGCGACGAAGTGCGTGTGGTCAGCATGGGCGATTTCTCCACCGAACTGTGTGGTGGCACGCATGTGGAGCGCACGGGCGATATCGGCCTCTTCAAGTTCGTCAGTGAGTCCGGCGTGGCCGCGGGTGTGCGCCGTGTCGAGGCCGTCACCGGGAAGGGCGCTCTCGCGCTCGTCGAGAGGCAGGAAGCCCTGCTCAAGCAGTTGTGCGAGGTGGTCAAGACCAATGCCGACACGCTGGTGGAGAAAGTGCAGCAACTGATCGGCAGCAACAAGGCGCTGGAGCGCGAGCTGGAGCAGACGCGCATCAAGCTCGCCAGTGCCGGTGGCAGTGACATGGGCAGTGGCGCACAGGCCATCAATGGCGTGAACGTCCTGGTCAAGACCGTGGAAGGGCTCAATGCCCGCACGCTGCGTGAGACCGTGGATCAGCTCAAGAACAAGCTGGGCACGGCCATCGTGGTGCTGGCCTGCATCGAGGACGACAAGGTGAGCATCGTGGCCGGTGTCAGCAAGGACGTCTGCGAGCGCGTGAAAGCCGGCGATCTGGTCAATATGGTCGCCTCTCATGTCGGCGGCAAGGGCGGCGGTCGACCGGACATGGCCATGGCCGGCGGGCCCGATGTGGCGGGACTGCCAGCGGGTCTGGCGGCGGTTCCTGCATGGGTCGAGGCGCGACTGCAGTAGTTCGGCGTGTCGTGCCACCGCCGTCAGGATGGCGGGGCGCGCCCGGAAATAGCGATTGCATTGGAAACTGCAATTTTGTTTAATCTGCACCCATTTTAATTCTGCGTACCTGGAAAATGGCACTTTACGTTCTAAAATTTGGCGGTACTTCAGTAGGTTCCACCGAGCGCATCGAATCTGTTGCGAACAAGATCATCGCGTTCCGTGAGCAGGGTCATGACATCGTTGTCGTGGTCTCTGCCATGAGTGGGGAAACCAATCGTCTGCTGGCGCTCGCGCATGCCCTCGACACGCAGCCCGATCCACGCGAAACCGATGTGCTGCTCGCCACGGGTGAGCAGGTCACCATTGCACTGCTCAGCATCGCGCTGCAGAAACGTGGCTGCAAGGCGCGTTCGTTCACGGGCGGGCAGGTCCGCATTCTCACGGACGAAGCCTACACTCGCGCGCGCATTCGCGAGATCGACGACAAGCGCATCCGTCAGGAGCTCGCCGAGGGCTGTGTCGTGGTGGTCGCCGGGTTCCAGGGTATTGACGAAGAAGGCAACATCACGACGCTGGGGCGTGGCGGTTCCGACACCTCCGCCGTGGCACTGGCCGCGGCCTTGAAGGCCGATGAGTGCCAGATCTACACCGATGTGAAAGGCGTATACACCACTGACCCGCGAGTGGTGGAAGACGCGCGCCTGTTGCGCAGCATCACGTTTGAAGAAATGCTCGAACTGGCCAGCCTCGGCGCCAAGGTGCTGCAGATCAGGTCGGTTGAATTCGCTGGCAAGTACAAGGTTCCCCTGCGTGTGCTTTCCAGTTTTGAAGATGATCCGGGCACCCTTATCAGTTTGGAGGAAGAGAACGAAATGGAAGCTCCCATTATCTCCGGTATCGCATTTACCCGAGACGAAGCAAAGATCGTGGTCTCCGGAGTGCCAGATGTCCCCGGAATCGCCTATCGCGTCATCGGTCCCGTCAGTGATGCGGGTATCGAAGTCGATGTGATCGTGCAGAACGTGTCGGCTGACGGCACCACGGACATCACCTTCACGGTGAAGCGTGCCGATTGCGAACAAACCCGCCAGATCATCGGTCGTATAGCCAAGGACGTGAGCGCGCGCGATGTCACCGTCGACACCAAGATCGCGAAGATATCCCTGGTGGGTGTCGGCATGCGCTCGCACGCGGGAATCGCGAGCAAGATGTTCAAGACATTGGCGGACGAGTCCATCAATATCCAGATCATCACCACGTCCGAGATCAAGATTTCCGTGGTCATCGATGAAAAGTATCTGGAGCTGGCCGTGCGCTCACTGCACAGCGCGTTCGGGTTGGCGGAAGAAGGCAATGCCTGATGGCTTCTCGCCTTTCCACCGTCCGTGAAATGGCAGAATGACTGCGTAGACGCGACACAATCCGCAAGGAAATCGTAGGAAGGAAAGGAGAAAGAGCATGTTGATTCTGACTCGCCGAATAGGTGAAACCCTGATGGTCGGTGATGATGTCACGGTGACTGTCCTTGGAGTGAAGGGCAATCAGGTGCGCATTGGAGTGAATGCGCCCAAGGATGTGGCCGTGCACCGCGAGGAAATTTACCAACGAATCCAGAAGGAACGTGATACCGGACACGGGGATTCACAGGCCTGATACACGGGAAATTAAACCCTCGCGCCTCTGCCATTCCCCACGATCTATGCTATCATTGCGCGCGTTTTTGGAGAGATGGCCGAGTGGCTGAAGGCGCACCCCTGCTAAGGGTGTATAGGTTAATACCCTATCGAGGGTTCGAATCCCTCTCTCTCCGCCATTATTGCCGTTGACCTGCCCCCTTCGATCATCTGCTGTTGTTTCCGCTTCCGTCCCTGTGACACCATAGCCGCAACATCAAGAAACGGGGGCGTCGACCATGCGTCTGTCACAGCTTTGCAGTGCCTTTCTCCTGTCTTTCACCTTGCTGGCATCGCCTTGGTCCGCTGGCCCCCGCGCGCAGAATTCCGACTCCGAGATCAGGCCTTTCACCATCGCCATTCCTGATGCCGACATCGCCGATCTGAAGGCGCGGCTTGCCCAGGCCCGCATTCCCGATCAGATACCCGGCACCGGCTGGGACTATGGCACCGACATGAGCTACCTGCGCGAGCTCATCGATTACTGGCAGAACGACTTCGACTGGCGCGAGCAGGAAAGTGCCCTCAACGAGTTCGATCAGTTCATCACGACCATCGACGGCGTGGACGTGCATTTCATTCACCAGCGTTCCACGCACGCTGACGCGATGCCGCTGCTGCTGACGCATGGCTGGCCCGGCTCGATTGCCGAGTTCCGCAAGATCATCGGCCCCCTGACCCAACCAGAGTTATATGGTGGAGATCCCGCCGATGCGTTTCATGTGATCGCGCCTTCGCTGCCTGGATTCGGGTTTTCCGGCAAGCCGACCGAACGCGGCTACAATCCAGAGCGCATGGCTCACACGCTCGCCGCGCTGATGCAGCGCCTGGGTTACGAGCGCTACGGCGCGCAGGGCGGCGACTGGGGTGCCATCATCAATCGCATTCATGCGCACCGTTATCCCGAGCGCCTGATCGGCCTGCATTCCAATTTCGTGCTCGCCAACCAGCCTGCCGACCAATCGCTTACGCAGCAGGTGCCAGAGGCCGAAATGGCCGCGCGCGAGCAACGCCAGGCCTACATGCTCGATGAAGTCGGCTATCAGCAGATCCAGGGCACCAAGCCCCAGACGATCGGGGTTGCCTTGAATGATTCGCCCGCCGGGCTCGCCTCCTGGATCGTCGAGAAATTCCACGGCTGGAGCGACATCGATCACAGTCTGCCAGCGGGCTTCGGTCTCGAGGAGAAGTTCACCAAGGACGAGATCCTCACCAATATCAGTCTGTACTGGTTCAACAGCAGCATCACATCGTCGGCGCGCATCTATTTCGAGAACCGCAATGTCGCCATGCAGGAGCCGCTTGGCTTCGTGAGCGTGCCCACGGCGGGGGCGATTTTCCCGGCCGAGATATACCTCACACCCAGGCTATGGGCGGAAGCGAGTTACAACATCGTGCGCTGGACCCCGATGCCTCAGGGTGGCCATTTCGCTGCCATGGAAGAGCCCGAGCTGTTGCTGGAAGACGTGCGCGCGTTCTTTCGCACCTTGCGCTGAGTTGCAGGCCAGGGAGAGGACTGCATGGGGTTCTGGCTGAGTTGCTCCAATCGTGTGGAAAGCCTGCAGCAGCAGCTGTGTGCACGCTTGCAGGAAAGCCCGCTGCGCGATCCCTTTCGGCCTGAAATCATCATCGTTCCTGGCAATGCCATGCGGCGCTGGCTCGGTCTGCGGATCGCCACGGCTCACGGCATCGCGGCCAATATCGAGTTTGTGCTGCCAGCGGCCTGGATCTGGCAACTTGCTGCCAGAGCTCACAGTCTCGATCCGAGAAATGTCCCCAACGAAGACCCGCTTTCGCGCGAGCAGGCCGCCTGGCAGATATTCGCTGCGCTGCCGGCCCTGCTGCCCACCGCGGGCTTCGAGGAACTGAACCGTTATCTGGGCGATGACGCCACGGGGGTCAAGCGCTGGCAGCTGGCCCAGCGCATCGCCGATGTTTTCGACCGCTATCAGTATTATCGTCCCGACTGGATCCGCGCCTGGAGTCGACCGGGTCATGCGAGTGTGCCGTCTGGCGCTCCGTATCCCGCCTGGCAGCCAGTGTTGTGGCGCGTGCTCGCGGCGCGCTGTGCAGGCGCACATCGGGTGGCGCTGATTGATCAGCTGCTGCAGGTGCTCGAGACCGGTCAGCCGCAGGCCATCGCTGCACTGCAACTGCCCGAGCGACTTTCCTGTTTCGCGCTCAGCAGCCTGCCCGCACTCTTCGTGCAGGTGATCAAGGCGCTGTCGGTGCACATCGACATTCATTTCTACCAGCTCAGTCCGACTGACCAGTACTGGGCCGACCTGCGCAGCAAGAAGGCGCTGGCACGGCAGCGACTGGCAGCGCCTCAGGCCGCTGCGCTATTGGAGACCGGCCATGAGCTGCTCGCGTCCTGGGGACGCCAGGGGCAGGCCTTCCAGGATCAGCTGCTGGATCATGAGCTGCTGGATGCCGTGACCTGGGAGGATTATCGGGAGCCCGGCGCTGACTCTCTCCTGCACCAGCTGCAGACTGACATGCTGGGACTGGAGCAGGGCGTGCGCACGAGAAAACCGGACACGTCGATACAGATCAGCATCTGTCACAGCCCGCTGCGTGAATGTCAGGTGCTGCACGATCATCTGTTGCACCGGCTTGCCGCCGACGCGACGCTCAAACCGGAAGACATACTGGTGATCGTGCCCGAGATCAGTCGTTATGCGCCGGCCATCGAGGCGGTGTTCCGCCGTGACCCTCACGAAGCACGGCCCTATATCCCCTGGAATCTCTCGGACATCACGGTGGTGGATGAACACCCGCTGGTGCGTGTCTTCTTCGCGCTGCTGGCACTGCCTGCGGCGCGCCTGCGCTTCTCCGAGGTGCTCTCCATCGTCGAGGTGCCACGTGTCGCCAGTACCTGGGAGCTGGACAGCACGGCGCAGGAGGAGCTGCACGTCCTGCTGCGCGCGGCGCAGGCGCGCTGGGGGCTGGATGCCGCGCACAAGGCCGCGCTGCAATTGCCGGCCACTGCGCAGAACACCTGGGCTCATGCCTTCGAGCGGCTGCTGGCCGCCTATGCGCTGGGCGACGACGAGCTGTGGCAGGGCATCGCGCCGCAGGCCGGCGCCACCGGCAATCGCGCCGTGATGCTCGGGCGTTTCATGGACCTGCTCGCGGTGCTGGAGCACTGGAGTCGCGAGCTGCAGCGTCCGCGTGGCGCGCGACAATGGCAGCTCGATCTGAATCGCCTTCTGGATCAATTGTTCGGCAAGGCCGACGAACAGGAAGACCGCGTGCAACAGATTCGTGACGAGATTGCCGAGCTGCAGGCGCTGGCGGGCGATGAGCCGCTCACGGCTGCCTTGCTGAGCCAGTGTCTCGAAGAACGACTCGGCACCCGCACCGTGCACAATCGTTTCTTCAGTGGCGGTGTCAGCTTCTGCGGCATGCGGCCCATGCGCAGCCTGCCGTTCCGACTGATCTGCGTGCTGGGCATGAACGACAACGCCTTTCCGCGCCGCGATGCCGCGCCCTCTTTCGATGCCATGGCGACTCAGTCGCGTGCGGGCGACCCGCGCAAGGCCGACGAGGATCGCTATCTCCTGCTGGAGACCCTGCTGTGCGCGCGTGAGGCGCTGTATCTGAGTTATACCGGGCGCAGTCTCACCGACAATGCGGAATGTCAGCCGTCCGTGCTGCTGCGCGAACTGCTGGACTGCATCGATGCGCATTATCGACCGCAAGAGGGCGAGCCGAAGCCCATGAGCGCGTGCATCACCCGCCTGCAGCCGATGCAGCCGTTCAGCTGGCGACACTTCCAGACGGCAGAGGCGCAACACGTCACGGCGAGTCACGATGACTGGTGGTGTCGCATGGCGCAGGCACTGCAGGCGGGGCCTGCCGAGTCTTCTGCGCCGCCCGCGTGGCCCGACACGGTGCTCGAGCCCTTGCCGGAGCCCGCCACACGCGTCGAACTGTCGCAGTTGCTGCGTTTCCTGGAACATCCGGTCAAGGGTTTCTTCAACACACGTCTGCGCGTGTATCTGCAGGAGGACGAACCGGCTGAGGACGAGGAAGTCTTCACGCTCACCGGGCTGGGGTCGTGGAAAGTCGGTCAGGCACTGCTGGAACACTGGATGCAGGGCGATGATGCCGTGCCGGCCCTGCAGCAGCGTCTGGCGGCGGAGGGCCTGCTGCCACATGGGAGTCAGGCGACGCTTGCCTTTGCGCAGGCACAGGACCGGATGCAGGATATCCGGAGTCGTCTTGAACGCTGGCGCGGCGTGCCGGCCGAGCGGCGCCATGTGTCACTCAGCCTCACCGTGCCAGGGGCCCCGCAGGACCGTCTGCAATTGCATGCTCTCATTCGTCACTGCCATCCGGGGCTCGGCCTGCTGCATTGCACCAGTGCCAGGCTCAAGGGCAAGCATGCCCTCAAGCTCTGGCTGGAGCATCTGGCGCTGTGCGCCACCGCTCAGTTGCCGCCAGGGGAGCTCAGTGTGCTGCATTGCGGTGATACCAGTCTCAGCCTGGCGCCCCTGCCGCCGGAGGAAGCCAGACAGTGGCTCGCCGAGTATCTGGCGCTGTCTCTGCAAGGCCAGTGCCGTCCCTTGCCACTCTTTCCCAACGCCAGCTATGTGCTGAGCAGCAAGGGGCTGGCTCAGGCGCACAAGGCCTGGGAAGGCGAACAGTTCGGCGGCGATGCCGATGACCCCTATCTGCAGCTGGCCATGCGTGGCTGCGAAGGCTCGCCCATCGCGCTGCCGGAACATCAAACCCTGGCACAGAAGGTCTATGGCCCCTTGCTTGCTGCACAGGTGACTTCATGACAAGCAGCCACGTGCCCATGCAGGTGCTCGACGCCGTGACCACGCTGACGATGCCGCTGCACGGCCTGCGCCTGATCGAGGCCAGTGCCGGCACCGGCAAGACCTATGCGATCAGCAATCTGTATCTGCGCCATGTGCTGGAGGGCGTGCCCGTCAGCGCCATCCTCGTGGTGACCTTCACCAATGCGGCCACAGAGGAGTTGCGGGGCCGCATTCGCCAGCGGCTGCAACAGACACTGCAGTGGCTGGAACGCGTGGAGCAGGACGCAGAGACACCGCCGGAAGACGCCTTCCTGCTCGCCCTTCTCGCCGTGCGCGCCACGGCAAGCGACGAGGAGCGCCGCCTGCAGTGCGAGCGCCTGCAGCTGGCCGTGCGCACCATGGACGAGGCCGCCATCTACACCATTCACGGGTTCTGTCTGCGTGCCTTGACCGACCACGCCTTCAACAGTGGTCAACCGTTCGACATGCAGCTGATCACCGACGAGGACGGGCTCTGGCAGGACGCACTCAAGGACTGGTGGCGGCGCAACACTTATGCGCTGAACCTTCTGCACCTGGGCATTCTGGCTCGCGCCTTCGACGGCCTCGACGCCCTGCTGACGCAGCAGCGCGTCTTGCGCGATGCCCATGACAAGCGTGTGCTGCCCGTGCTTGCAGGAACACTCGCACAGCAGTTCGCGCGTTGGGACTCGCTGTTGCCGGCGCTGCAGAGGCTGTCCGCCCAGTGGCAGGCCCGTCAGAGTGAGCTGGAAGACATTCTGCTGCGCTCCCCGGCCTTGTCCCGCGCCAGGACCGGCGACTATGGCCCGGATGTGCTGCCGGCGAGTCTGGCACTGCTCGATGCCTGGCTGCGCAGTCACGATCTGCTGGATGTCCCGGCGCGCCTGCACCTGCTGAGCGCCGCCGCCCTGCGCGCTGGCTCGACGCCTGCGAAGCGGGACAAGGACCCAGCCTTGATGGATCCGTTCTTTGTGGAATGCCAGGCAGTGGAAGAGTCGGTGCAGGACATCCTGCTCGGCGTGCGCCTGGCGGTGCTGCAGGACTCCACTCGCGCCTCGCGCACACAGATCGATGCCGTCAAGACGGCCACGCGCAGCCTTGGTTTCAGCGATCAGCTGACGCGCCTGCACGAGGCCCTGCACGGCGCCGGCGGCGAGGCTCTGGCGCAGGTGCTGCGCCGCAGTTTTCCGGTGGCGATGATCGACGAATTCCAGGACACCGACGCGCTGCAGTACGGCATCTTCCGTCGCCTCTATCATGGCGCGCCACTGCAGAGCGAACACGCGGCGCTGTCGCTGACCATGATCGGTGACCCGAAGCAGGCCATCTACAGTTTCCGGGGCGGGGACATCTTCGCCTACGCCATGGCCCGACGCGATGCCGGCGCGTCACTGTATACCCTGGACACCAACTGGCGCTCGACGCCCGCCCTCATCGCTGCCGTGAACACGGTGTTCCAGCAGCGTGGCGCGCCCTTCGTGTTTGCCGAGGCGATCGCCTTTGCCCCGGTGGCGCCCGCGCCGAAGCAGCATGCCCCGCTGTACGAATCGGGCCATGCCACGCCGCCATTGCAACTGTGGCAGATTCCGGCGGACGAGCAGGGCCGTGCACGCAGCAAGCGCGATGCGGAGGCCATGCTCAGTGCCGCCGTGGCCCAGGAGATCGTGCGCCTGCTGGCCGCCAGCGCGCGTGGTGAGGTGAGCCTGGGGGAGAAACGGGTGGAGCCAGGAAATATCGCGGTGCTGGTGCGGGATTCGCGCCAGGGGCGCACGGTGCGCGAGGCGCTCATGCGCCGTGGCATCAATGCCGTGACCGCCGGGCGCGACAATGTGCTGCGAAGCGAGGAAGCCGCTGGTCTGCTGCTGTTGCTGCGCGGCATCGTGCATTGCCGTGATCGGGGCACGCTGCGCGCGGCCCTGGCCAGCAGTCTTCTCGGATTCGACTACACGCAGATCGCGCAGCGCCAGGCGGACGAACAGGCGTGGCTGGAGTGGGCGCAGCAACTCAGCGTCCTGAACGAGGACTGGCAGCGCCGCGGCTTCATGGTGATGTTCCATGCGATGCTGCAGAGTCTGGGCGTGGGTCTGCGTCTGGCGGCAACGCCCTATGCCGAGAGGCGTCTCACCAATCTGCTGCATCTGGGCGAGCTGCTGCAGCAGAGTGCGCGCAGCAGCCCTGGCCAGGAAGCCCTGTTGAGCTGGTTCGAGCAGCAGATCGCCGCGCCCGAGGAGCAGGAAACGGAGCTGCGTCTGGAGAGTGACGAGGCGCTGGTGAAGATCGTGACCATTCATGCCAGCAAGGGGCTGGAATATCCCATCGTCTTCGCTCCCTTCCTGTGGGGAGCACGACCCGTGAGCCGCCATGCCGGTCGTGCCTGCATCCAGTATCACGATCTGCAGGAGCAGGCGGTGCTGGACTTCGGCGTGCCCTCGGAGTCGGCGCTGGCGCTGGCCGATCGAGAACGCCTCGCCGAGGACGTGCGGCTGGCCTATGTCGCGCTGACGCGGGCCTGTTCGCGCCTGTACCTCGCCTGGGGCAATGTCGGGTATGCCGACGCGGGCAGTTCCGCCTTGAGCTGGTTGCTGCTGTCGCAGAGGACGCCCGCCGATCTGCTGCTCGCGCCGCTCAAGGAAGCCCTGGACGATGCCGGCATCGCGGCCGCGCTGCAGGCCCTGGTGGCTGCCCGGCCCGAGGCCTTCGCCCTGCAAGCCTTGCCGGTGCCCGACGGCAGCCGGTATGGCGAGTCTGCCGCCGGCGTGCCACTGGATCTGCAGGCCCATGCCTTCCACGCGCGCATCGCCACGGACTGGCGCATCAGCAGCTTCAGCAGTCTGACCCGCGATGTGCATCAGAGCGCCGCCACGAGTCGCAGCCGTGTCAGCCAGGACGCGATCCTGCAATTCGAGGCGGGCAGTCACGTGGGGCTGTTCCTGCACGAGATTCTGGAACACCTGGATTTCCAGGGCGATCTGCGCGCGCAGACGCTCGAGCTCAATGCCCGCTTCGCGCCGCGTTATGGCTTCGATGCCCGTGCCCAGCAGGAGACGCTGGTGAGCTGGATCCGGCACATCGTGCTCACGCCGCTCACCGCCAGCGGCCTGCGTCTGGCGACCCTGCCGCGCAGCCGACGGTTGAATGAGCTGGCCTTCGACTTCGCCATCGACAAGGTGGACCTGGCGGCTCTCAACGCCCTGTTGGACGAATACGCGGGCGAGCCGCTGCAAGCACTGCAGGGCGAGGATCTGCGCGGTCTGATCACGGGCGTCATCGACCTGGTGTTCGAGCACGAGGGGCGTTTCTACATCGCCGACTACAAGAGCAATCTGCTGGGCAACGCACTGCAGGACTACGCACCGTCGCTGTTGCGTCGCGCCATGCTGGAGCGGCGCTACGATCTGCAGTCCCTGCTTTACGTGCTGGCCCTGCACCGCTACCTGCAGCAGCGCCTGCCGGATTACGCCTATGAGCGTCACATGGGAGGGGCCTTGTATCTCTTCCTGCGCGGGCTGCGTGTGGAGCAGGGGCCTGCCAGCGGCGTCGTCCACGATTGCCCGCCGGTGTCCCTCATTGCCCGGCTCGAGTGGCTGCTGCGGCCTGGCATGGCGGCCGGGGAGGGCGACGCATGAGCATCCTCGCGAGTCTGCAGGAGAACGGCCAGCTCTCTGCCCTGAGCGTGCATTTCGCCCGCTTCATCGCCCGCACGTCCGGGCTGGACGAGGACGACCCGGCCGTGCTCACGGCGGCGGCGCTCAGCCAGCGCAATCAGCAAGGCGATGTCTGTCTGCCACTGGCCGAACTGGCCGGGCAGACCTTGTTCAGCGCTGCGACCCTGGCCGAGCGCACTCGGGCACCGGCGTTGCAGAGCTGGCGCGAGGCCTTGCTGCGCTGTCGCTGCGTGGGCGAGCCGGGCGGGCGTGCGCCCTTGATCCTGGATGGCGAGCGGCTGTATCTGCAGCGCTTCTGGCGCCACGAGACAGCGGTGGCGCAGGCCTTGCTGGAGCGGCTGCAGTCGCCCCCGCAGGTCGATGTGCAGGGCTTGCAGAGCGCGCTCGCCGCCCTGTTCCCGACCCCGCCTGCGACAGGGGGGCCGGACTGGCAGAAGCTGGCCTCGGCGCTGGCCGTGCTGCAACGCTTTGTGGTGATCTCCGGCGGCCCGGGCACCGGCAAGACCACCACGGTCGTGAAAGTGCTCAGTCTGTTGCTGGCCCAGCAACCCGGCCTGCGCATTGCGCTGGCAGCCCCCACGGGCAAGGCGGCTGCCCGCATGGTGGAATCGATGCGCTCCGTGCGCCGTTCGCTGCCACTCGCACCCGCCGTGCAGGCGGCGCTGCCCGATGCCGCGAGCACTCTGCACCGCCTGCTGGGCTGGCAGGCGGACATTTCGCGTTACCCTTACCGGCATCAGCGGGATAATCCGCTGCCACTGGACTGTCTGGTCATCGACGAAGCCTCCATGATCGACCTGCCGCTGATGCATGCGGTGCTGGAGGCACTGCCACCCGAGGCACGCCTGATCCTGCTGGGTGACCGCGACCAGCTGGCCTCGGTGGAGGCGGGCAATGTGCTGGGCGACATGACGGGCCACGGTCGCGCGCTGGCCTGCTCCCATGCCATGCGCAGCCGACTGCAAGCGCTGAACGTCGATGCCGCACAGGCGCTGCCGGCAGCGGACACGGTGGCGCCGATTCAGGATGCCATCGCGATTCTGCGCCACAGCCATCGCTTCGCGGCGGACAGCGGCATCGGGCGCCTTGCCCGCCTGGTCAATGCCGGAGAGGCTGCGCAGGGGCTCGCCCTGCTGCAGCAGTCGGTGGCGCAGGCGGTCGCCACAGCGGATCTTGTGTGGCTTGACAGCGGCGTACAGCCACGCCCGATGGTGCCGCACGACGCGCTGGACTGGGCGCTGCGGCATTACAAGGAGTATCTGGCGCAGACGGATGTGCAGCAGGCGCTGACGGTGTTCGCGCGTGCCCGCATCCTGTGCGCCGCTCACGAGGGTCCGCTGGGCAAGGAGGAATTCAATCGGCAGGTGGAAGCGGCACTGCGGCGACAGGGTCTGCTGGAGGTGGACACACAGGGTCATGGCACGCCGGTGATGGTGACGGCCAACGACTACGAGCTGCAGTTGTACAACGGCGATATCGGTCTGCTGTGGCGCTCGCCGCAAGGGCGGCTGGAGGCGTGTTTCCCGCAGCTCGATGGTCAGGTGCGACGCCTGCCGGCCGTGAGTCTGCCGGCCCACGAGGTGGCCTGGGCGATGACGGTGCACAAGTCCCAGGGCTCGGAATTCGATGAAGTGCTGCTGGTGCTGCCGACCGAGGCCGACAGCCCCTTGCTGCTGCGTGAGTTGCTGTACACGGGCATCACGCGGGCCCGGCGTCGACTGCTGCTGCTCGCCGGCGCCGACGCTTTTGCGCGTAGTTGTGTGAGTCCCGCGCGGCGCAGCTCCGGCCTCGCGGCGAGGCTGGGCTGGCCGGATGACTGAGGTCTCAGCCCGTGGTCAGGATGGTGCGCGCCATGTGCAGATGCTCGGCCGCCTCGCGTCCCAGATCGGTGAGGTAACCCCCGTCGGCGTGGGTGATCAGACCCTTCTGGTGCAGGCGTCGCGCAGCCTCGATGCGCGCGGCGTCGGCGTCCTTGTGGATCTTGATGCCTTCCTGTGGGTTGGTGACGTTGTAAAGCAGCAGTGTGTTGAGTTCTGCGATGAGATCGGCGCTCAGTGCCATTGGTAGTTCCCCGTGATTTATTGTTGTCCACTGGCAGTATATGCCTGACATGAGTGTTGACGAAGCGCGAAAGCGCGAAAGGAGCCCATGAAAGTACCCCCGCGATTGCAGCCTCTGCTGGAGGATGGCCTGATCGATGATGTGATCAGTCAGTTGATGAGTGGCAAGGAGGCGCAGGTCTATGTCGTGCGCTGTGGTGGCGTGCTGCGTTGCGCCAAGGTCTACAAGGAGGCCGGCAAGCGCAGCTTCAAGCAGGCCGTGCAGTATCAGGAAGGGCGCAAGGTGCGCAACAGTCGCAGTGCCCGTGCCATGGACAAGCGCAGTCGCTATGGCCAGCAGGAAGCGGAACAGGCCTGGCTGAATGCCGAAGTCGATGCGCTGCGCCGACTTGGCGCGGCCGGCGTTCGCGTGCCCGCGACCCATGGTTTCGTCGATGGCGTGCTGCTCATGGACATGATCTGCGATGACGAGGGCTACCCGGCACCTCGGCTGAACGATGTCACGCTGACTGCCGAGGACGCCAGGGATTTCCATGCGCGCATGATCGGCGAGATCGTGAAGATGCTCTGCGCGGGGATCGTGCATGGCGACCTGTCGGAATTCAATGTGCTGCTCAGCCACAGCGGGCCGGTGATCATCGATCTGCCCCAGGCCGTGAATGCGGCAGGCAACAACAGTGCCGCCGCCATGCTGCTGCGCGATGTGGAGAACATGGCGCGCTACTTCGGCCGCTTTGCACCCGAGCTGCGTTGCACGGAGTACGGCCGCGAGATATGGAGTCTGTATGAAAAGGGACAACTGCGCCCTGACAGCCGGCTCAGTGGCAAGTTCGAGGGCAATCTGCAGAGTGCCGACGTCGACGAGGTGCTGCGCATCATCGCCCACGCGCGGGAAGAGGCGGAGCAGGAACTCGAGCGCCGGCGTGCGGCACTCGAGGAGTGAGGGCGCGGCGCTGGCATGCGCCGCGCGTCTGTGTTCAGGCGGCGCCCAGGCGCTCCGCGATGTCGGCCGGTTCCACTTCCAGACCGCTCATCTCGGCATCCCAGTTGGGGCCGGCCATGACTTCGTCCTCGTGCATGCCGGGCAGCCAGTTCTCCACGAAGTCCTCGAGTGCGATGGCGCTGGGCGTGTAGATGGCCCAGTCGTCCACGCAGTGGATCTTCGCGTCGGCCTCGTCGGACCAGAACGGAAACACGTCGGTCTGCTCGAATTCCAGCGAGGGGCAGACGGCCCAGCCATCCTTCGCCTTCAGGCCCCAGACCTTGCCGGTGTCCTGAATTTCGCTGATGAACAGGTCGTAGTTCTGCTCTTCGTCGTCGCCGAGCCGGGTGTTGGGATTGACAGGGGCTTGTGACTGCATGACATCCTCGCTGGTTTGATGATAGCTTGCGGCCCTTCGCAGAGCCGGGGCCCATGGTACCCCAGGCGTCTGTGCGAACCCAGCGCAAAAGCGCTTCCCGCAGCAGGAGAAAAGGCCCACATGACACACCCGGCATTCCCGCAGCAAGGCTGCAGCGACCGCATCGACGCCCAGGTCAGCCCGCGCGGCACGCTCGAACTGTTGTCCCAGCTCGAGGTCGACAGGCTGCGCCAGGTGCGCGACTCCAGCGTCTACGAGTTGTTCCGCCGCTGCGCGCTTGCCGTGCTGAACTGTGACGACACCACCGATGATGCCGCCGAGGTCTACGCGCGCTACGCCGACTTCAGCATCGAGATCGAGCACCGGGCGCGCGGCATCAAGCTGCATCTGCGCAATGCACCGGCCTGCGCCTTCGTCGATGGCACCGTCATGAACGGGGTCCGGGATCACTTGTTCGCCGTGCTGCGCGACATGGTGTTTCTGTCCGGCGAGGTCGAGGCCCTGGCGGCCGCCAGAGCGCTGAGCAGCGACGAGGAAGATCTTCTCACGCGCAATCTGGTGTTCAATTTCCTGCGCAATGCCGGCCTGCTGCGGCCGCGTCTGCCGCCTCGCCTGGTGGTGTGCTGGGGCGGTCATTCCATCGGCCGCGAGGAGTATCTCTATTCCAAGGCCGTGGGCTATCAACTCGGTCTGCGCGGGCTGGACATCTGCACGGGCTGCGGCCCCGGCGCCATGAAGGGGCCCATGAAGGGCGCCACCATCGGGCACGCCAAGCAGCGCAATCGCGAAGGGCGCTACATCGGCATTTCGGAGCCGGGGATCATCGCCGCCGAATCGCCCAACCCCATCGTGAATCATCTGGTGGTGATGCCGGACATCGAGAAGCGGCTGGAAGCCTTCGTGCGCCTCGGGCACGCCATCATCGTCTTCCCTGGCGGTGTCGGCACGCTGGAGGAAATCCTCTTCCTCATCGGCACCCTGATGGACGCGCGCAATGCCGGGGTGAGCCTGCCCGTCATCTTCACGGCAGGTCCGGGCAGCGAGGACTATTTCGCCGGCATCGATGAGTTTCTGGTGAGCACGCTGGGGGAAGACGTGCGGCGCCATTACCGCGTCATCGTCAATGATGCGGTGGCCGTGGCCCGTGCCATGCGCGAGGGCATGGACGCGGTGGTCAGCAATCGCCGTGCGACGCGCGATGCCTTCTACTACAACTGGCTGCTGCACATCCCGCCGGAAATGAAGCGCCACTTTGTGGTGAATCACACCAGCATGGCGGGGCTGGACCTGCGTCGCGGCCTGCCTCCCGCCGAACTCGTGTGCAATCTGCGCCGGGCCTTCTCCGGCATCGTGGCGGGCAATGTGAAGGAGGCGGGCATCCACATGATTCGCGATCACGGGCCCTTCCAGTTGCACGGGGATCCGGACATCCTGCAGGCCATGGATCGCCTGCTGCAGAGATTCGTGGCGCAGGGCAGGATGAAACTCGGGGGGCGGGCGTATAATCCCTGCTACCAGATCAACT
>CAYQBR010000009.1:0-16167 GCA_964415735.1 uncultured Klebsiella sp.
GGCGGCGCGGCACCTCGTACAACAGCAGCCAGATGAACAGGCAGCCGAGCACGAGGCAGGACAGCGCGACCTTGCTCCACAGCGAGGTGAGTTTCATGGTGTCACCAGCCGCAGACCCTCGGGAATATTCGCAGGTCGAGCGCCCAGGATACCCACCATGTTGGGGTTGGCCAGCACCTCGGCGATCAGTGCCGCATCGGAGTCGATGAAAGTGGGTGCCTGTGCCTCGCCGCTGAACACCTTCTGCAGCCAGTGGCGCGTCATGCCGCGACCCGAGCTGCCGAAGATCTGTCTCCCAACGGCGTCGTAAGCCGGTGAATCGCGACTGGGCAGGGCCACTCGCACGCGATTCCCATCCGGCCATTCCACAATCAGACCGAGCAGCATGCGGCGCAGGGAATTCACATCCACCGCGGCGTGTTCCCCGGTATTGTGCAGTACTATCACCGCGCCAGAGCCGGCTGCCGGGTTCTCGGCAGCAAACGCCAGACTGGTCAGCAGACTCAGCAGGACGGGCAGCAATACACGTCGTCGCATCATTTCAGGGACACACTCACCTGGGCACGGAACTCCACACCAGTCGGTGTTCCGGCCTTGGTGCCGTCGCGGTGACGCAGCAGTTCGAGTTTGAGATCGACGGTGTCTGTCAGCAGCAGTTTCAGGCCGAGCCCGGTGCGCGTCTCCACTCCCGCCCGCAGACCCAGGCCGCGATCCAGCTCCAGCCAGTCGACGACGGCGTAGGGCACGAGGTTGTCTGTCAGGCGAAATCCCGCGTACTGATAAAGCGCCAGGTTGTGTTCCGTGTTGCGGGAGCCATCACTGTTCGCGATTTCGGTCAGCCACTCCGTCCTGCCCATCTGCCACTTCATCGAAGCGGTGAACACCTCGAGCATGTCCAGCACCACAGGATGCACATGCGGCTGGGCAGCGCTGGCGCTCATGGGCATGTCCATGCCCAGGGTCATGGCGTTGTGCGCGGGCAGCGTGACGGGCATGGTGGTGATGCCATGGCCTACCTGGTGTGCCTCGTTGCGGTGCCAGCCGAAACGAAGGACATTGCCGTCGAGGGTCTGCCAGCCGAAGGACACCGTCTCGGACAGGATGCCTCGCGGGAACACCTTTTTCTCGTAGCGATGTCCCGCGCCCAGAGCGATGTCGTAGAAGAAGCCATTGTCGCCGAGCGCACGACCGCCCATGCGCAAGGCGCTGTCGTGCAGCGGGATGAACTTTTCCAGGGAAAGAGGTCGGCTGATGGACGGGTAGAAAAGACGGCCGTGATGGAAGGAATCGTTCCAGTAATTCACGGGGGTGTGGCCCTTGCCGAACAGCAGGTAGTGATTGTTCGGCAGTTCGTAGCGCAGCTGCCAGCGTTCGGACTTGAAGACATCGTCACGGTAGCGCTTGGGCTGGTAAGTGCCTTCGTAGAGCACACTCAGACGTTCGCCAAGTGCCCCTGACAGAAACAGGGTGGACTCGCCCAGCACGAAGTAGTCCTCGTTCCCCCGCGTGGAATGCACATCGTTGAGGTAGCCTTCCGCGTGCGAGTAGACATTCCAGTGGAACGGCGCATCGCCCGTGCCCATCATGTCGTGGTCGGACGCTGCCAGCGTGCTGCCGGCCTGCAGCGCGAGCACTGCACAGATTGCGAGTCGAAGCATGTCGTGTCCTGCGTCAGGATTTCGTTCGCCCCGTCATATTCAGGGTGGCGAACGAATTGATTTGAATCGGGTTTTCAGCGAATGCTAAAGCAAGGACGCAGGTCGCACTGTAAAGATTTGTATCTAATCCATGCCCGAGGCGCGGGTATTGCAGAGGTGCCGGCGCCGTCATTGCATGCCGCGATTGACGACAGGGGCGCGATGAACGATTCTTGAACGCGCTGAACGAAACACAAAGCGCCCAGGCCGCCCGTGCCGACACATCACAATCACAACACGCTCAAGGAGCACGCCATGCACCTGCCACCCATACCCCTTTCCCGCCGTCACTTCCTGCGTCTGGGCGCCTCGGCGGCCCTGCTCGCCGGCAGCGCAATGCCACTGCGTCATGGCCTGGCCGCCGACACGTCCGCGGTGCCCGAGGTGCGGGCCCTGGTGTTCGATGTCTTCGGCACGGTGGTGGACTGGCGCGGCTCGGTGATCCGCGAAGGGCAGCTGCTGGCGGCGCGCAAGGGCTACACCGATGTGGACTGGGCGCAGTTCGCCGATCGCTGGCGCGCGGGTTACAGCCCGGCGATGAATCGCGTGCGCAGTGGCGAGCTGCCGTGGACGAAGCTGGACGATCTGCACCGCATGGTGCTGGATGAACTGGTGCAGGAATTCGGGCTGACGGGCCTCAGCGAGGCCGAACTGCAGCATTTCAATCAGGCCTGGCATCGTCTGTCGCCCTGGCCGGACTCTGTGGCGGGCCTGCTGCGGCTGCGCAACGAGTACACCATCGCGCCGCTCTCCAACGGCAATGTCTCGCTGTTGCTGAACATGGCGAAGAATGCCGGCCTGCCCTGGGACACCATCCTCTCGGCGGAGCTCTCCTACCACTACAAGCCCGACCCGGAGGCTTACCTCAAGGCGGCTGAACTGTTCAGCCTGCGCGCGGAGCAGGTGATGCTGGTGGCGGCGCACCCGAGTGATCTGCGCAGTGCTGCCGAGGCCGGTCTGCGCACAGCCTATGTGCATCGTCCGCTCGAGCGCGGCGCAGAGCGGCCGACGGTGCCACCAGCACGGGATGAATTCGATGTGTTCGCCGAGGATTTCCTGGATCTGGCTGGGCAGCTGGGGGCCTGAGTCAGGCCGCGTTGTCGACCATCTGCTTGGTCTTCTGCTCGACTTCCTGCGCCACCGCGCGCAGCTGCGGGTCATCGGACAGCGCCGCCAGCATGTCGGCGGGGCGGATCAGCCCGATGCGCGTGGCTCCCTTTTCCGTGAACACCGAGATGCGGCAGGGCAGCGCCATGTTCAGGCGCATGTCGACATTGAGCACACGCGCGGCCTGCACCGGATTGCACACCTCGAACACGCGGCACTGTTCCTTGAAATCCACGCCCTTGCTGCGCAGGGTGTTGCCCAGATCGTGAATGTGCAGCACACCGAAGCCGAGCTGCTTCACCTGGGTCTCCAGGGCAGCGGAGGCGTCCTCGAAGCTCTTGGGGGAATTGACGATGTAGTACATGGGGGAGCTCCTCTGTGGGGGATCGACAGGGCCGGGAGACTACCACAAGGCATCCAGTGAGTGAGCCCTGTCGTACAAGAGTCGCAAAGGAGCCCCCACATGACCACACGCCTCGCCACCCTGCTCATCATCCTGATCTGGAGCCACCCCCTCATGGCCATCGAAGAACCCGCCTACGACGTCCTGGCCAGCGGCCCCGACGTCGAGTTCCGTCAGTACGCCCCCTATCTCGTGGCCGAGACCGTGGTCGACGCCAGCGTCGAGCGCAACGAGGCCGCCAACATCGGCTTCAAGCGCCTGTTCGACTACATCACCGGAGACAACACCGCGCAGGCGAAGATCGCCATGACCGCGCCGGTGCAGCAATCCACGCGCGGCGAGAAGATCGCGATGACCGCGCCGGTACAGCAGGACAGCAGCCCCGAGGGCTGGCGCATCGCCTTCGTGGTGCCCTCCAAGTACACGCTCGACACGGTGCCCATGCCCAGCAGCCCGCTGGTGCGCATCCGCGAAGTGCCAGGACAACTCATGGCCGTGCACCGCTACTCCGGCCGCTGGACCGATGCCAATCTGCGCGAGCATCAGTCCCTGCTGCTGCAGGCCCTGGACGCGGCCGGCATCACCCCGCTCGGCGACGTGCTGAGCGCCGCCTACAACCCGCCCTTCATGCCGCCGTTCCTGCGCCGCAACGAGGTGATGGTGCCGGTGGCGGGCATTGCCGGCACGCAATCGAACTGATTCTGCTACGTTTCTGTACAATTTTTGACGTGCCTCCCGCACCGCAGGCGGGTACCATGCGGCCTGAAGTCAGCCTCAGACTGAACCCTGGAGTCCAATGTGCCTGTCAGCACCAGCGCGGAAAGCTTTCGCTTCGAGATCTTTCCGTGGAACGATAGTTTCGCCACGGGCATCGCCCTGATCGACGAACAACACAAGCAGCTTGTGGCCATCATGAACCGCCTCGCGCGGCATTTCGTGGCGGGCACCCATGCGCCGAACGACATCGAGCTGATCATCAAGGAGCTGGCGGACTACGCCGACTACCACTTCCGCAGTGAAGAGGAGGTCTGGCACCGTCACTTCAACGGCCACTCCCTGCTGGCCGAGCACGAACACGCCCACCACGACTTCTTCGCCAAGGTGGCGAGCATCCGCAGCGCCCAGGGCTCGCTGGAGGATTTCGCCGACGATCTGTTCGGCTTCCTCACGCGCTGGCTGGCCTTTCACATCCTCGACAATGACAAGCGCATGGCGCTGGCCACCCTGAGCCTGGACGCTGGCGCCAGCATGGAGCAGGCCCTGCAGGAAGCCGACAGCCAGATGACGGGCGCTCTGGCGGTGCTGATTCGCACGGTGCTGGACATGTACGGCGAGCTCAGTGCCAACACCATCGAGCTGATGCGGCAGAAACTGGCCCGCCAGCGTGCCGAGGACGCGCTGCACGACACTCAGCAGCAACTGGTGGAGCGCAATCTGTCTCTCAGCGAGGAACGCTATGCCGTGCTCTTCGACGCCATTCCCGACGGGGTGGTAGTGGCGCAGATTCCCAGTGGCCGGATCGTCGATGTGAATTCCCTGCTGGGGGTCATGACCGGCTACTCCCTGTCGCATCTCAAGGATCTCAGCATCTTCGACCTGCACCCGGCGGCCGACCGCGAATTCCACATCGCCAACCTGGCGCAACTGGCGCAGATGGCCGCCACCGAGAACACCCAGGCCCGCTTCGAGGCGCAGCTGCTGCGTGCCGACGGCAGTCTGATGGACGTGGAAGTGAGTGTGCGCGGCCCCTTCCGGCGCGGCGACGAGCTGTGTCTGGTGGGCGTGATGCGCGACATCCGCGAGCGCAAGAAACACCGCGAGGCCCTGGAGCATGTGGCGTATTTCGACGAACTCACGGGGCTGCTCAACCGCAACGGCATCAAGCGCCATCTGGAAAGCCTGATTCCCCAGCGCCACGACAGCGTGCTGATCGTGCATGCCGATCTGGACAATTTCACCCGCATCAACGAACGCCATGGCGCCGAGACCGGCGACCGCCTGCTGCAGGCCTTCGCGCAGCGTCTGCGCAGTGCCTTGCCTGGGGACAGTCGGCAGGCTCGTCTGGGCGGCGATGAGTTCCTGCTGGTGTTCGAGTCGGCGCCCGCGCAGGCCGATCTGCCGCGCTTCATCGCGGCACTCATGCACACCCTGCAGCAGCCGCTGCGCGCCGGGGAGGTCGAGATTCCCATCACCGTGAGTCTGGGCCTGAAGTACTGCGAGAGCCTGCAGCACACCAGCGCGGAGGTGCTGATGCGGCAGTCGGCCCACGCGCTCTACCTGGCCAAGATCCAGGGCGTGTCGCAATACCACGTGCTGGACCAGGCCCAGGAGAACGCCGAGCGCCGCCGCAATGCCCTGCGCAGCCAGATCGAGCACGGCCTGCACACGGGCCAGTTCGAACTCTTCTTCCAGCCCAAGGTGGACATGCAGGAGCGCCGCGTGATCGGCGCCGAGGCGCTGATCCGCTGGCGGCATCCGCAGGAAGGCCTGCTCAGCCCCGCCCTGTTCATCCCCGCCACGCAGAATCACCCCATCGGCGTGGTGATGGACGACTGGGTGCTGCGCAAATCCGTGCAGCAGCTGGCGCTGTGGCGTCAGCGCTGGCCGGAGCTGGAGCTGAGCTGCAACATCAGCGCCATGAGTGTTCAGGACCCGGCGTTCTCGAATCGCCTGGCCGAGGTGCTGGCCGGACAGGCCCAGGTGCAGCCGCACACGCTGGAGATCGAACTGCTGGAGAGCAGTGCAATGCAGGACATGAACATGGCCATCGCCACGCTGGAGCGCTGCCGCGCCCTGGGCGTGAACATCGCCATCGACGACTTCGGCACGGGCTATTCGTCCCTGTCCTACCTGAAGCGACTGCCAGTGAACTGGCTGAAGCTGGACCAGTCCTTCGTGGCGGAGATGAGCAGCAACCCCGACGATGTCGCCATCATCGAAGGCATCGTGGCCATCGGCCAGGCCTTCGGTCTGAACATGATTGCGGAAGGGGTGGAAACCGAGGAGCAGATGCGGCTGCTGGTGAGCATGGGCTGCCGCTATGGCCAGGGCTATGCCATCGGCCGCCCCATGCCGGTGCTGGAGTTCGAGCGCTGGATGTACGAGTGGCCGCAGCGCGCCGCGGCCCTGCGGTCTCAGTCGTCGGCGTAAGTGGCGGCGATCTCGCGGAACTGACCCTCGATGTGCATCAGCGTGTCCAGCAGCAAGGGGTCGAAGTGGGTGCCGCGCCCTTCGGCGATGATGCTCAGCGCTTTCTCGTGGGAAAACGCCTCCTTGTACACCCGCTTGCTGATCAGCGCGTCATAGACATCCGCCAGCGCCATCAGGCGTGCTGACAGCGGAATCGCTTTCCCCGCCAGTCCTTCCGGATAACCCGAGCCGTCCCACTTCTCGTGGTGGTAATGGGCAATTTCCTTGGCCAGCTGCAGGAACTCGAACTCCACCCCCAGCGCGTGTTCCGCGCGCTCGATGGACTCCGCGCCGATGGCGGCGTGGCGCTTCATGATCTCGAATTCCTCGGGCGTGAGGCGTGCCGGCTTCAGCAGGATGTGATCGGGAATGCCGACCTTGCCGATGTCGTGCAGCGGCGCGGAGACGAACAGGCGGCGGATGTAGTCGTCGGTCAGCGTGTCGCGGTAGTCGGGATGATCACGCAGCTGCTCCGCCAGGGCGCGCACATAGTGCTGGGTGCGGCGAATGTGATTGCCCGTCTCGTTGTCCCGCGTCTCGGCCATGGAGGAGAGCGCCAGCACGGTCACGTCCTGCACGGTCTGCAGTTCGCGCGTGCGTTCCCGCACCTGCTCCTCCAGCTCCACCGCCCGGTTGCGCAGCAGACGGCGCGAGGTCAGCAGGCTGAGCTGGGTGCGCACGCGCAGCAGCAACAGGCTGGGGTTGATCGGTTTGGCAATGTAGTCGGCGGCGCCCAGCTCCAGCCCGAGCGCCTCGTCGGTGGGCTCGTTGAGAGCGGTGACGAAGATCACCGGAATGTCCTCGCTGACCGGGTTCTCCTTGAGCTTGCGAATCACGTCATAGCCGTTCATCTCCGGCATCATCACGTCCAGCAGGATCAGGTCGGGCGGCGTGCGGTTGAACACCAGTTCCAAGGCGCGCGGGCCGCTGTTGGCCACCATCACGCGGTAATGCGGCTTGAGCAGCTCGGCCATGAGATGCAGGTTCTGGGGCACATCATCCACCACCAGCAGGCTGGGCAGCGAGTTCGTTTCAGGCATTCTCTGTCTCCTCGGTCAGTTGCTTGGCGTCGGCAAGTCGTCGGCGCAGCAGGGCCGCTGCCGTCATGAAATCGAATTGGGACAGGGCATCCGTCCACTGCGCCTGTTCCTGTGCCAGCCAGAGGGCAAGTTCGGGCTGATGTCGCTGCGCCAGCTCCACGGCCTCCAGACAGCCTTCGTCGAGCAGGTGCAGCAACTCCTCGAACGGCACCGGCTCGGACAGCGCTGCCTGCGGCGACTGTGCGCGAGCCCCGGCCACGGCCTTGGTGGCGGGCAAGGACAGTGCCAGTGCCGCACTCGGGACGTCCGGCTCCAGCGGGCGCAGCCAGGGCAGGATACGGCCCAGCAGCGTATTGGCGCTGAAGGGCTTGGCGATCAGGTCGACCATGCCGACCTCACGGCAGCGCTCACGCTCCTCGGTGCTGGCACTCGCGGACACGGCGAACAGAGGCACCTGCGCCAGCGCCGGCACCTTGCGCAGACGCCGCGCCAGGTCGATGCCGCTCTCCTGTGCCAGATACAGATCCAGCAGCACCACGTCGAAACTCTGATGGGTGGCCACGGCCTGCAGGGCGCCGTCGATGTCCTGCACGGCCACCACCGCAGCGCCTTTGCGCCCCAGGATCTCGCTCAGCACCTTCAGATGCAGGGCATCGTCATCCACCGCCAGCACCCGCCGCCCGGCCAGGGTCCCGGTCGGCACGCTCGCGGCATCGGCCGGCAGGAAGGGCTGGGTGGCCGCGGCCAGGGGCTTGCCCAGGCCCACGCGGGCGGTGAACCAGAAGCTGGCCCCCTTGTCCGGTTCGCTGAACACGCCCACCTGCCCGCCCATGAGATCGGCCAGACTCTTGACGATGGCCAGCCCCAGGCCGGTGCCGCCGAACTGGCGCGTGGTGCCGCTGGTGGCCTGGTCGAAGGGGTGAAACACCCGCGTCTGCTGCTCCTTGCTCAGGCCGATGCCGGTGTCGCTGACCTCCAGACGCAGTTCGAGTTCCTCGCCCGGAATCTGCCGGCAGGACACGCGAATACTCACTTCGCCGGCAGAGGTGAACTTGACGGCGTTGCTGAGGAAATTCACCAGCACCTGCAGCAGGCGATGACGATCCCCCAGCAGCACGCGCTGGATATCGCAGTCCAGTGCGGTGCGCAGCCGCAGACCTTTGGCCTCGATGCGCGACTTCATCATGCCGACGGCCTCGTCCAGCAGGCCCTGCACCTCGAAGGGCAGGATCTCCAGCACCAGCTTGCCGGCCTCGATCTTGCTCAGGTCGAGGATGTCGTTGATCAGCGTCATCAGCATGGAACCGGCGCCGGCGATGGCGGTCAGGTGGCGATCGCGGTCTTCCCGCGTCACCGCCTGCTGAGCCAGATAGGTCAGCCCGATGATGGAGTTGAGCGGCGTGCGGATCTCGTGGCTCATGGTGGCCAGGAACATGGACTTGGCGCGATTGGCCGCGTCGGCGTCACGCGACATGCGCATCAGGTGCGCCGTCTGTTCGTCCACCAGCTGGCTCAGCTCGTCCCGGTGCCGGGCCAGCTCCTGCTCACGTTCCACATCGGCCGTGATGTCGCGTCCGGCGCCGCGATGGCCCTGGTAGCGACCCCCGGCGTCGAACACGGGCGTGGCGCGCATCTCGTGACACAAGGTGCCCTGCGCAGTGCGGATCTCGTAGCGCTGGACGAAGGGTTTCTGCGCGGCCATGGCCAGACGGCAGGCGGTCCAGCCGCCCGCGGGCACCAGCGCCTGCAGCTCCCAGAAGGCGCGGCCCAGTGGCGCGTCCCCCAGCAGCGTCTGCATGGGGGCCGGCATGGTGAACAGGCTCAGGCGCCCCTGGCTGTCGGTTTCCCAGAACCAGTCGGTGGAGATGGCGGCGATGTCACGCACCCGTTCCATGGCCTTGAGCCGATCGGCCTCTGCGCGCTGCCAGGGGGTGAACAGCCAGGCATCGAGCAAGGCCACCGCCATGGCGAACAACAGCACGGCTACCAGCACGAACAGCAGCATCCAGGGCAGGCGATCACGCAGCGTCATCTCGATGGTCACGCTGACATGGGTGCCCTGGGGCGTGATGAACTGCCCTGCATACTCGGTGGTGGGCCAGGGCAGTTCCTGTGCACCGATGATCATGGCGTTGTCCGCGGTGGCGATGCGCACCGAGACATGGCTGCCGAACACGTTCAGCGCGATGTTGCGCCAGACCTCCTGCTGGGCGGAATCGGCGATGGAGCGACTTTCCGCCAGCGTCGCCAGCACGCGCGAGAAGATCAGCACCTCGTCGGCCAGCACCTGATCGCGTTCCACGAACTGGCGGGCATTGAACAGCAGCGCCGGCCCGAGCAGGAAAACGGCCAGTACCGTGAGCGCCGCGAAACGGCTGAAGGCCTGCAGGCGCTCGACGGAAAACTCCTTCCTCACCGCAGCGGGCTCGCCGGACCGCGCGGGCGCAGTGGCATTGGGAAGCGAGGCGTTCGGCACCACGTGGCTGGCATCCATCTCGTTGATCGGCTGAAGAAATTCAGGCCGCCATGATGCCGCAAACGCGCGCGCGGACAGGGGATTTCTTTGTACAAGTTTGTTTCAATCGCGGGCGTTTCTCCCCGCAGCGCGACGCGCATTGGCTAGAGTGCCGGGCATTGATCCTTCGTCGAGAGTGCTGTCCATGCCTGCCACCCGCCTGCCCTTCGCCCACCGTCTTGCCTTCACCCTGATCGCGCTGGCCTGCACCACGCCGAGCCTGGCTGCCGACCTGCAGCTGGAAGAGATCATCGTGACGGCCCGCAAGCGTCCGGAGCCGCTGCAGCAGACACCGCTCTCCGTGCTGGCCCTGGACCGCGAGCAGCTGCGCAATGGCGCCGTGAACGATCTCGGCGCACTGCGCCAGCAGGTGCCAGGCCTGCAGCTGCTGCCTCATCCCAACGCCGAGGGCACGCTGCGCGTCTACCTGCGCGGCATCGGCAACAGCGACGAGCAGCTGACCCAGGACCCGTCCGTGGCGATCTACGCCGATGGCATCTACCTGCCGCGCAGCCAGGGCCTGAGCCTGGAGCTGCTGGATCTGGAGCGCATCGAGGTGCTGCGCGGGCCCCAGGGCACGCTCTATGGCCGCAACGCCACCGGCGGCGCCATCCACTACGTGAGCCGGCGCCCCACGACCGAGGCTCTGGGCTGGGAACACAGCGTGACGGGCGGCAGTCGCGGCCTGCTGCGCCATCGCACCAGCGTGAACCTGCCGCTGGGCCCGCAGCTCGGCCTGCGAGTGGGGCGCATGACCACGCGCGAGGACGGCTTCGTGGACAACGCCGGCACCGGCGCCTCGCGCTTCGGCGACCGCGAACGGGCGGCCACCCGCGTCGACCTGCTCTGGCAGGCGCTGCCCCAGGCCAGTCTGCGCTATGTGTTCGATGACAGCCGTCTGCAGGACAGCCCCGCCTTCATCGGCCGGGTGCCGCTGGAGTCCGGCTACGAGGCCGCTCCCCGTGCCGGCAGCGCCGCCGTGCGCAACCTGCCGCTGAACTCGGCGGCCACGCGCAGCCACAGCCTCACGGCCGAGTGGACCCTGTCCAATGGCAGCACCCTGCGCAGCCTCAGCAATCTGCGCACCCTGGCCGACAGCCAGTTCCAGGATTATCACAGTGGCGTGTTCTCGCCCCTGCCCCTGCTGCGCACCACGGCGGCAGGCGAGCAGCGCCAGCGCAGTCAGGAGCTGCAGCTGGTCAGCGCGAGCGACCAGGCGCTGACCTACGTGCTCGGGGTCTACTGGTTCCTGGAGGACGCCACACGCGAGGCCGGCAATTTCACGCCGGCCAACAAGACCAACCGCCTGGTGCAGGGCCGCGACGTGCAGAATCGCTCACGCGCACTCTATGGTCAGGTGCAGTGGACGCCCGCCGCGGTGCCGGCCCTGCGCCTCGGGCTTGGCCTGCGTCGCTCCCTGGACGAGCGCCGCGCGCTGGTGGAACGCTTCGTGCAAAACACCGGCACCGGCGTGACCACGCGCAATCCGGTTCCGGGTGCGGGCCGGGCGAGCTTCGATGACACCAGCCCTGCGCTGTTCGTCAGCTGGCAGTGGTCGGCGAACACGCAGCTGCACGCTCGCGTGGAGCGCGGCTACAAGAGCGGCGGCTTCAATGTGCGCGCCAGCACCCCGGCGCGCTTCAACGAGGGCTTCGATGACGAGAGCCTGGTGTCCCGCGAACTCGGTCTGAAGTGGGACGCGCCCGATCGCCGCGCGCGCCTGGCGCTGGCCCTGTTCGACGCGAGCTACAAGGACATCCAGATCAATGTGCAGTCCGACCCCACCAACATCGTGCTCGCCGACGTGCTCAACGCCGGAAGTGCACGCATCCGGGGCGCGGAGCTGGATGCCGACCTGCTGCTCGGCGCGGCCTGGCGGCTCTACGGCCACTATGCCCACCTGCTGCCGCAGCTGGAGACGGTGCGCAATGCGCGCGGTCAGAACGTGGCCGGCCAGTATCGTTTCATGGCGGCACCGGACCAGGCGCTGACGCTGGGCGCCGAGGTGCTGCTGCCCAGCGCCGGCGTCGGCGAGCTGACGGCCTCGGTGCATCACGCGTGGCAGTCCGAGACCTATGGCAGCGCCACTTTCGACGCGGGCCGCTATGTGCTGGACGCCCGGGGCGTGACGGATGCGCGTCTGCGCTGGGCACTGGCGCGGGGCGACTACGCGCTGGAGCTGTCGCTCTGGGCGCGCAATCTGGCGGACAAGGACTACTACCTGGCGCACTTCAACGGGGGGGCGGGCACGCCGGTGCCTTCAGCCATCTGGGGCGCGCCGCGCAGTGTGGGGCTGGACCTGAGCGTGGCGTACGAGTGATACATTTTTGTACACTGCGACAGTCAACGTTTTCGCTAAGATGGCGGGCTTTTGACGACCCACTTTGCGGAGCACACCGATGTTTCAGCAGTCCCCTGCCATCCTTGCCCATGTCCTGCAGCCGGACAGCACGCTCTCCCAGCGGCTGGAGAGCCTGCACCACAATCTGCTGGACCAGGTCCCGGTGGTGGAGCGCATTGCCTGTGCGCTCTACGACAGCAGCAGCGGCGAACTGAAGACCTTCATCAACAGCAATCGCAGCGGCGTGCCGATCCAGGCCTACCACTACCCGATCAGCGCCAGCCAGTCCCTGAGCCAGATCATGCAGACCGGCAAGGCGCGGGTGATCGACCAGATCCAGCAGCAGGTCACTGCCAATGCGGAACACTCGCGCTGGCTGCTGCAGCAGGGCTATCAATCGTCCTACACGGTGCCGATGTACGACGCCGCCGGCTTTCTCGGCCTGATCTTCTTCGACTCACTGCGCTCCCATGCCTTCACGGAAACCGTGCAGCGCGACCTGCTGGTGTATTCCACCCTGATCAATCTGACGGTGTCCTCGGAGCTGGCGGCGATCCAGTCCATCATCGCCTCGGCCCATGTGGCACGCGACTTCGCCAATCTGCGCGACTTCGAGACCGGCGCCCATCTGGAACGCATGGCGCAATATGCCGAGCTGATCGCGCGGGAGCTGGCCGAGCCCTTCGGCCTGTCGGACGAGAACATCGCCCACATCCGGCTCTTCGCCCCGTTGCACGACATCGGCAAGATCGGTATCCCCGACAGCATCCTGCTCAAGCCCGGCCGGCTGGAAACGCACGAACGCGAGATCATGAAGTCCCACGTGGCGCTGGGGGCGCAGATGATCGACAAGATCGTGAGCGACTTCCATCTGGCGCACATGCCCGACACGCGCATGATGCGCAACGTGGTGGCCTGCCACCATGAATTCATGGATGGCAGCGGCTACCCCGTCGGCCTGAAGGGCGAGGCGGTGCCGGTGGAAGCGCGCATCATCACCGTGTCGGACATCTTCGACGCGCTGACCAGCAAGCGGCCCTACAAGCGTGAGTGGTCCATCGAGGACGCTGCGGCGGAACTGCGCCGCATGACGGCGGACGGCAAGCTCGACGGCCGCTGCGTGGAAGCCCTGCTGCGCGACCGCGAGCGCATCCAGCGCATCATCGACACCCACGTAGATCCCGAGTGAGGATCGACGCTGTTCATCTTTCTTTAATTTTTGGTTCAAGCGCCTTTCAGGCTTGCGCATTACGCTGATCTCCACGATTCATCACAAGGAGAGAGATCATGCGCTTGATGACCAGAACCACCCTCGCCACCCTGCTCTGCGCCACCCCGGTGCTGGCCCTGGCGGCCGGGCAAGTCAGCCACGTGGATGATGCGGTGATCGATGCCCAGCACGAGGCCCTGGCGAAGAACACCGCCGGCAAGGGCTTCGGACCGCAGTCGCCGCGCGACCTGGAATTCGCCGGCGGCGAGAACGACCGGGTGTTTTCACCGGCACCGCCCCACACTGAAATGAACCTGTGCAACATCCACTTCCACAAGGGCGCCGAGCATCGCGGCGGTGAGTTCACCACCTATGCGGGCAATGGCGACGGCCACGGCTATGGCACAGGGTTTCTGTACAACGGCAGCCTGAGTGCCGCGCAAATGGCACCCGTGTCCGGCGAGATCTGCGCCAGTGATCACGGTGCCCTGCAGGTGGGCGACACCATCGAGGCTCATTATGTTTTCACCACCGCCGGGGTGACTCCTGGCGCCACGCTTGGCGCCTGCCTGAACCCTTCCACCGGCAACCCACAATTGCGGGTGGAAGGGCAGGTCTTTGTGCTGGCGAATGACCGCAATGCGCTGGACTTCACCGAACTGGCGGCCCACGGCATGCGCGATGGCTACCACCAGGCGCTCAATATCCCGAGCGACACTGGCACGCCCATTCAATATGCGGGCTCCACCACGGGGCCGGCCTACAACGAGCAGGGCTCGCCCTTGCTGGTGAGCTGGAGTGTGCGGCCGCAGGTGGCCATCGTGGACATCGAGACGGTGGGAGCCTGGTGCAACGACAACGTGTTTGACGAGAAAGGGGCGCACGGCGTGCGCAATCTGGTCGAGCATCCGGAACTGCTGGCGCCTATTCAGTGACGCGCAGGCGGTAACCGTTGCCCCGCAGGGTCTGGATCATGGATTCACCCTGCGGGTCATCGATCTTCTGACGCAAGCGGCTGACGTAGACGTCGACGATATTGGTCAGCGGGTCCGACTGACTGTCCCACACCCGGTTGAGGATGCGCTCGCGCGAGAGCACCTTGCCCGGATTCTCCAGAAAATACAGCAGCAGATCGAACTCCAGGCGCGTGAGCACCAGCTCTTCGTCGCCGCGATAGGCGAGGCGATTCTCGCGCTCCACGCGCACGCGACCCACCTGCAGTGGCGCCTCTTCGGGCCGCCCTCGGGAACCGGCTCGCCGGGCCAGGGACTCGATACGCGCCAGCAGTTCCTCGAAATCGAAGGGCTTGCACAGGTAGTCATCTGCACCGCGCTTCAAGCCCGCCACCCGCTCGCTCACTTCGTCCAGCGCGCTGAGCAACAAGACCATGGCACCAGGGGCCGCGCGGCGCAGATCCGGCAGCAGGGCCAGGCTGTCGTCGTCACCGAACATGCGATCCAGAATGATCACGTCGGGCTGCTGCTGGCGCGCGAGCACGCTGAGTTCGTGCAGCTGGGTGGTGCTGGTGCATTCGTGTCCTTCGGCGCGCAGGCCGCGGGTGAGGAAATTGAGCAGGGCGCGCTCGTCATCGGCCAGCAGGAGGTTCATGCCACAGCCCTCGGCAGCCAGACGGTGAACACCGAGCCTTCCCCCACGATGGATTCCACGGCGATCTCGCCGCCGTGAGCCTCGATGATGGTGCGCGCGATGGCAAGCCCCAGGCCCGCCCCGTCGCCGCGCCGGTTCAGGCGCACGAAGCGTTCGAAGATCGGCCCGATGTCGCCCGGGGCGATGCCCACGCCTTCGTCGCGCAGCGCCAGGCCGATGCGCGTCGGCGTGGCCGTCACTGTCAGCGTGATGGCGCTGCCCGGCGCGGAATACTTGATGGCATTGTCGATGAGAATGGCCAGCACCTGGCCCAGACGCTGCAGATCGGCTTCCACGCTCAGCGGCGCCGCACCGGGCGGCGGCACCAGTGCGAAGCGATGGGTGTGGGCAAGCCGGCGCCAGGCCTCGGCCTGTTCCTGCAGCCAGAGCCGCAGGTCGCAGGGAGCCATGTCCAGGGTGAGCTGACTGATCTCGGCGCGGGCCAGCAACAGCAGATCGTCCACCAGCCGACTCAGGCCCACGGCCTGGCCGAGGATGCTCTGCAACGTCTCGCGGTAGGCCTCGCTGTCGCTGGCACTCTGCCGCAGGGTGACCTGGGCCTCGCCGCGAATCACCGTCAGCGGCGTGCGCAGCTCATGACTGAGATCGGCCAGGAACTGGCGTCGGCGCGCGTCCACCGAGGTCAGCCGCTGGTTGGCGTCGGTCAGCTCGCGGGTGCGCTGGGCCACCGCGAATTCCAGCTGGCGCAGCGATTCCTCGGCCTTGGACTCGTGCTCCGAGAGCTGCCGCGCCATGGAGTTGAAGGCCACGACGATCTGCTGGAACTCGCGGTCCAGGGTTTCCGGCAGGCGGTGGGTGTACTGCCCGCGCGCGATGGCCTCGGCGCCGTAGCGAATGGCATCCAGCGGCTTGTAGAGCTGATTGAGCAGCCAGGTGCAGGCCAGCACCACCAGCGGAATGCTCAGCAGCACGAAGGCCACGGTGAACCAGACGATGGCGGTGTTGAGCGTGTCGATGCGGGCATTGATGCTCGCCACCACGGTGCTCTGCCGGCGCA
>CAYQBR010000009.1:16267-17453 GCA_964415735.1 uncultured Klebsiella sp.
GTGCTCTGCCGGCGCACGGCGGCGTCGATGGCTTCGCGGAACTGATTGTCGATGGTCACTTCCAGCAGGCGCTGCACCCGGCCCTGGGCGCTGAGCGGCGCGGAATCCTCGCTGGCCACGATGGCGCGGAACTCGGCGATGATGCCTTCGAGCAGGCGAGCCAGGTCTTCGGTGTCTTCCACACTGCCCTGGGTGACTTCCTCGCCCAGGGCCTCGCGCTGCTGCAGCTCCAGGGTGCGGATGCGCGCCAGCGAGGCCTCGATCTGGGTCTCCTTGTTGCGCACGTCCGCCTGATTGGCATTGCGCCCGAAGATCAGCTCATCGGTCAGTTGCTTGAACAGGCGGTAGGACACGCTGGAGAGCGTGAGGTGTTCTCCGAGCAGGGACTGGGCCATGGTGGTCTGCTCCAGGTTCTGCCGGGTGATCTGCGCCGCGATTGCCGTGGCAATCAGCGTCACGATCAGGGCCCCGGCAAAGCTGGTGGCGAAGAAATACAGCTTGCGCTTGTACATCGCGGACTCCCGTCCCGGTCTCAGAGTCTCTAGAGACCCTGCCTCCCCTCGGCTTATTCCCCGTAGAGGAAGGAGAAACCGAACTCCTGCGCGCGGGTCACGGCGATCACGCCGGCCGGCACCAGGTGGGCACGCGGGATCAGGTTGGCTGACAGCTCGGCGAACACGGCTTCCGGCGTCTGACCTGTCGCGGTGGCGATGCCGCCGGCCTGACGGCGGGTGGCGCGGCCGCAGACGGCGAAGTGGGCGCCCTTCTCCACCACGGACGGGATGGAATGCTGGCCGTTGGTGGGCAGCGGCACCATCATCGGATTGCTGGTGGGCACCGGGTCGGCATTGCGCATCAGCAGATTGCCGTACTTGGCCCAGATGGCGTCGTTGAAGCCATAGGGCGTGGAGAGATGGCGGAAACACACCACCAGGGCGTAATCCGAGGTCTGGCCTTCGTACTCGCTGACGTGCGTGTCGAGGATATTGCCCGCGGCCCACAGGGCGCTGCCGCCGCCGGCCATGGTGGACGAATCCACGAACACCTTGTGCATGCCGTCGAGTTCGGCCAGCCAGGCGTCTTTCGGATGCGGCGCACGGGCGCTGCCGTTCTGGGCCAGTGCCGGGCGGGTGCCGGCAGCCAGGCCGGCCACGGCGGCCACACTCATGCCGGTGAGCAGGGCGCG
>CAYQBR010000010.1:0-17410 GCA_964415735.1 uncultured Klebsiella sp.
AGCGTCGCGTTGACGCCGTGCGCCAGGTGCTGATCAACCAGTTCGGCATCGCCGCCAACCGTGTGCGTGCACAAGGCTTCGGCGAATCCCGTCCGGTCGCCAGCAATGACACCGCCGATGGCCGCGCACAGAACCGTCGCGTGGAAAGTGTCATCACCACGACCTTCGAGCGCTTCGAGCAGCGTTGAGAAGTCGGCCGGTCCGTGACCACAACCCCCGGGGCCTCGCGGCTTCGGGGGTTTTCTTTAGCGGCAGCGCCCACTGGTACAGGTGAGCAATTGAGCGCAACGTTCCCGTCAACATGGCCAGGTCTCGACGCCTCCGGGCTGCTGTGGAAGCCCGCAGCCGAGGTGGTGCCAAGGCCAGTGCCTGCCCTGCAGAGCTGGCTGCTGGACCCTGGTTCCCTGACCGCCCGACTGAAGGCCCTGGCAGGTCCCCAGTTTCGCGTTCGCGTGCTGGAGGAAGGCTGGGTGCGCCACTGTTCTCCCTCCCTTCTGCAGTGTTTCCAGCCGCACGTGGCGCGGCAGCGCATGTGGTCACGCAAGGTGCTGCTGCAATGCGGGCAGACTCCCTGGGTTGCCGCGCATTCCTTGATTCCGCTCAGCAGCATGCAGGGTCCGCTCAAGCGCCTGCGTCGTCTGGATGAGCGCCCCCTCGGCGAATTCCTCTTCCGCGAGCCGAGCATGCAGCGTTTTCAGCTGGAGCTGACGCAGGACGCCGGAATCTGGGGCCGCCGTTCCCTGTTCTATCTGCATGGACTTCCGCTGCTGGTGGCGGAATTCTTCCTGCCGGACTTGTTGCAGGCCTCTTGCGCGGCGCATTCGTCGCGAGCGCCTGTGGCGGGATGACAGGGTGGGGGCTGGAGCCACGGCACCAGCGTTGAGGGGCGGGGTCACTCGCGGGCTGCGGGCATGCGCACGGTCAACAGGACGTTCTCGGCGCGCACCGGCATGCCATCACGCATGGCAGGACGGAATTGCAGCAACTCGGTGAGCTTGCGCAGTTTCACGCGATTGGGCGTGCTGTCGGGGGTGACTTCCAGATATTCCACATTGCCGACCTGGCCGTTGCTGCGCACATTGAAGCGCAGCCTGGCCTGCAGCGTGCCTTCGGGATTGGCGGGATCGCCCTGCAGCCCGGGAATCAGAGTCGAGATCAGATTGTAGTCATCCAGCGTGTAGGACACCGGATCGGCCACATGCTGACAGCGCGGCAACGCTGCCTCGATGCTGGCATGGAAGACGGTGAGAGGCAGCATGACCGGGCAGCGGGTCAGGGCCTCGACCTGCTCCGGCGCCACGCCGGCCTCCGCCAGCAATGCGAGCGCGTCCTTGTAGGACATCATCGCGGCGCCGGCCGACGAGGAACCGCGCCGCACGCCGGCGAAATTGCCCGGACGGTCCTCGAACTGGGTGCGCATGAGCACCGAATCCCCCATCGCCATCAAGGCCAGGGCCTCGGCCTCGCGATTGCCGCTGCCGGCGTAGATGTCGCGGATGCGCTCCAGCTCCTCGTAGCTGGCGCCCATGTTGGCCTTGAAGGAGCGTTCGATCACGGTGCTGGCGCGTGAGCCATACAGCGCCTCGACTTCCGCCACGCCCAGTCCTCCTGCACCACTGCCCGCGCCCAGAGCTCCGCGATTGCGCACGCCTTCGGTCTCCAGCATCAGCGCCTGCGAGGTGTCGTCGGTCAGCATGATCGCCAGGGCGATGTACAGCTCGGCCACGGACTTGTCGTAGAGATAGGGCACCAGCGCCTCGCTGTCGGCCCCCAGCTGCGCCTCGGCGAGTTCGGCGGCTTTTTCTTCCATCGTGTTCAGACGGACCAGGTGGTGGGCTTCGCGCACCCGCTCATCCTTTTCCAGAGCCCGCAAGTGCCACTCGCCGATCTTCTTCAGCCCTGCCAGCCGGGCCTCGGCGGGCAGGGAGTCGTCGCGCTCGTAGAGCCAGCTCAGGTACTGCAGGGTGTCGTCGATGCGCCCCCACCGGCCCTGGCGGGATTGCAGCTCGAGCATGGTCTCGATGACCGGAATCTGCTCGGGGGAATACAGGCCGTGCGTGATGCGCTGGATCTGCAGCTGCTGATCGAGCAGGGAGGCGGCGTCGTCGAAGCGTTCGTTCTCGATGTGCACGCCGATCAGGTCGTCGAGCGGCTCCAGCAGACGCTGGTCGAAGGGGCCATGGGCGCTCTGCAGGGCGCCGAGCGCCTCTTCGTACTGCGCAATGCGGGCCTCCATCTCCAGGGCGCGCTGCATGGCGGGGGAGAGATCGTCATCCTGCGCCTGCGTCGTCATGCCGGGCAGCAACAGGGCGGCGGCTGCCAGCGCCAGCGCCTTGCGCAAACGGACAGATCCTTGGACAGCCTGCGGGGGCAGTGTGTGCATGCCGCGATTCGCCTTGATCAGGAGGTTGACAGGCCCAAGTAGATCACATAGATTCGCGCGCCTCAAACCCGACGTGCACTTTTGCACCACGCTGGACATACGCCCATGAACACCTCTGCGCTTCGACTCCTCGCCCTTGCCATGGCCGCCGCCATGTCAGCCGCGCGTGCAGCCGCGGCGCGTCGTCGTGCGCGCGCGCGTGACGCCCATTCAGCGCAGATGTCGGAGACCTTCTAAGCACCATTGCAGTACCCCACAGAACCTCCAGGCGTCGCGCGACTCCTGGAGGTTTTTTTTTGCCTTGAAGAAAGCCGGAGGGCTTATGAACACGATGGAAATTGAAGACAGCCTCGCGCTGTCTGTCTGCATGAAACAGCCAGTGGCCTTCGAGCGTGGCCTGGGCGCCCGCGTCTGGGACGAGCAGGGTCGCGCCTTTCTGGACTTCACCGCCGGCTGGGGCGTGACCTCGCTGGGTCACTCCCACCCGGTGCTGGTGGCGGCCATCACCGAGCAGGCGGGCAGGCTGATGCAGAACCCCAATTCCGGTTTCACCTACTCTCCGGTGCGCGCGAAGCTGCTGCAGCAGCTGCAGGCCGTGCTGCCGGCCGGCCTGGAGCGGGTCTTCTTCGCCAACAGCGGCGCCGAGGCCAACGATGCCGCCGTCAAGCTGGCGCGCAAGGTGACCGGGCGCAGCAAGGTGCTGGTGGCGTCCAATTCCTTCCATGGCCGCACGCTGGCCACGTTGTCCCTGTCCGGCGGACCGGAGAACGGGGCGCGCTTCGCGCCGCAGGTGCCGGGTCATCAGTTCCTGCCTTTCGGCGATGTGGACGCCTTGTGCGCCGCCATGGACGACCAGGTGGCCGCGGTACTGCTGGAGCCCGTGCAGGGCGAGGGCGGCGTGCGGGTGCCGGCGCCCGACTATCTGCCGGCAGTGGCAGCCCTGTGCCGCGAGCACGGCGCCCTCTTGATCGCCGATGAAGTGCAGACGGGCTTCTGCCGCACGGGCCGTTTCTTCGCGGTCGATGCGGCGGGCGTGCAGCCTGACATCCTCACCATGGGCAAGGGCATTGCGGGGGGCTTCCCTCTGGCGGCGTTTGCCGTCACCGCGCGCGTTGCGAGCGGCGTGGCGAAGGGCGATCACGGCGGCACCTATTGCGGCAATCCGCTGGGCTGCGCTGCCGCCAGTGCCGTGGTGGACTTTCTGGTGACTCACGATGTGGCGGGGCGGGTGGCGCGGCTGGGGCAGACAGCCCTGCACGATCTGCAACAGTTGGCTGTCGAGTACCCGCGGCTGCTGCGCGAGGTACGCGGCAAAGGTCTGCTGCTGGGGCTGCAGCTGCACAACGACGCCCAGGTGAGCGCCTTGACCGAGGCGGCCCTGGCCCGCGGCCTGCTGGTGACGCCCACCCGCAACGCGGTGCTGCGCCTGATCCCGAGCCTGTTGCTGGAGCCGGCCGAGTGGGAGGAGGGGCTGGGCATCCTGCGCAGTGCCTGTGCCGCAGTGCTGGCGCAGGACGCCGCGACCACTCGCGCGGCCTGATCCTGGTTCCCGACACAGGGGCGGCAAGGGGCGTGCGGATTGAGTACCATGGCGGGCGCGCGGCCCTCTGCCGCGCGCTCTCAAGGAGAATTCCATGCAGAACACGAAGATCGTGCTGGCCCGGCGTCCGGTCGGTGAACCCGAGGATGCCTGTTTCGGCATCGTCCACGAAGAAGTCCCCGAACTTGGCGCGGGGCAGATCCTGATCAAGGTCCTCTGGCTGTCGCTGGACCCCTACATGCGCGGGCGCATGAACGACGCCAAGTCCTATGCCAAGCCGCTGGAGATTGGCGACATCATGCCGGGCGAGACGGCCGGCGTGGTGCTGCAGTCGCGCTCCGACCGCTATGCGGTGGGCGACCATGTCACCATCCACAAGGGCTGGCGCAGCATGATCGTGGCAGATGACACCGACCCCATGCTCATGAAGGTCGACCTGGCCAATGGCACCCTCTCGGCGCATCTGGGCGTGGTGGGCATGCCGGGCCGCACGGCCTACTTCGGCCTGCTGGAGCTTGGTCGCCCGCAGCCGGGCGAGACGCTCGTGGTGGCGGCGGCGTCCGGCGCGGTCGGTTCCGTGGTGGGCCAGATCGCGAAGCTCAAGGGCCTGCATGTGGTGGGCATCGCGGGCGGCGAGCAGAAGTGCCGTCACGTGCGCGAGGAGCTGGGCTTCGATGACTGCCTGGACTATCGCGAGCCGCACCTGGCCGAACGACTCGCGGCAGCCTGTCCGCGCGGCATCGACATCTACTTCGAGAACGTCGGCGGGGATGTCACCCGCGCCGTGGCGCCGCTGCTGAACCCGGGCGCGCGCGTGCCCATCTGCGGCTATGTCGCAAGCTACAACGACAAGGACATCAGTCAGTCGGTGCTGCCGGCCGACATCCTCAAGGCCTTGCCAGTGGTGCCCGAGCACCGCTTCTTCCTGGTCAGCGAGTGGTTCGCGCGCTGGCCCGAGGCCACGCGGCAGCTGGGGCAGTGGGTGAAGGAGGGGCGCATCCAGTACCGCGAAACGGTGGGCGAGGGGCTCGAGAAGGCGCCGGAGTACTTCCGTGGTCTGCTGCGCGGGCGCAATCTCGGCAAGCAGCTGGTCAAGGTGGCCGAGTGACGGCTGGGTGAACGACGTCAGCCCTGCGCGTGCGTGGCCGGCATGAGGTGAATCAGCTCGCCGCGCAGGCGCACCTGCAGGGTCTGGCCTTCACTCAGTGCATGGCGCTGAGCGACATGCCGCGGCACGCTCATGGTGAGCGTGTCACTGCCGCACAGCAGCATCACGCGCAGCTGTTCCCCCAGCGCGAGAATGCGCGTCACCTGCACGGTCACCTGATTCTCCAGTGGCTGCAGACTGGTCGAATGGCTGCTCAGCAGCATCACGCCCGTGCCGGGCACCGCCCACATCACCTCTGCACCAGGCGCCATGTGCCCCTGGCGTGCAATCCGCAGTGTCTGCCCCTGCCAGCGCAGCACGCTGCCGTCCGGCTCATGGCCCAGCAGCGTGCCGGCGAACAGATTGCGCATGCCCAGCATGCGTGCCACGGCCGCGCTGGCCGGGGCGCGCAGCAGTTCGTCCGGCGTGGCCGTCTGCAGGATGCTGCCGTGGTCGAGCATGCACATGCGATCGGCCAGCAGGGTGGCTTCGTCGAGATCATGGGTGACGAGGATCACGGGCATGCGCAGTTCCTCGCGCAGCTCCGCCAGCTCGTCGTAAAGCGCTTCGCGGGTAGCGCGATCCACTGCCGAGAAGGGCTCGTCCAGCAGCAGGATCTGCGGTTCGCGTGCCAGTGCGCGGGCCACGGCCACGCGCTGCTGCTGGCCGCCTGAGAGTTGACGCGGCAGCCTGTTCTCCAGCCCCTGCAGATGCATGCGCGCCAGCCAGCGCTGGGCCTGCTGTCGGCGTTCCCCCGCCGGCAGGTCGAGCATCGCCGCGGCCACGTTGTCCAGCGCGCTCAGGTGCGGGAACAGCGCGAACTGCTGGAACACCATGCCCACGCGACGCTGCTGAGTCGGCACGCAGAGCCGCGAAGCGCTGTCATACCAGACCACGCCATTGCACTCGATGCGGCCTTGCCCGTAAGGATGCAGGCCGGCGATGCTGCGCAGCAGCGTGGTCTTGCCGCTGCCCGACGGCCCGACCAGCGCCAGCACTTCCCCGGGCGCGCAGTGCAGGCGGGCCTCCAGCGGGATCGGGCTGTGCTGTTGCAGGGTGAGATGCAAGCCATCAGGCATGGGACTGTCTCGTCTGCAGCCGCGCGGTGGCGAGGTAGGACAGGCTGATCGCCGCCAGGGAAATGCCCAGCAGCACCGCCGACATCAGCCCGGCGGACGGGTTGTCGAAGGCCTGCACGCGGTCATAGATCGAGACGGCGATGGTGCGGGTCTCGCCGGGAATGCTGCCGCCCACCATCAGCACCACGCCGAACTCCCCCAGGGTGTGGGCGAAGGTCAGCACCAGTGCCGAGAGAATGCCCGGCCAGGCCAGTGGCAGCTCGATACGCAACAGGATCTGCCAGGGACTCATGCCGCAGCAGCGGCCGGCCTCGCGCACTTCCGGCGCAATCGCTTCGAAGGCGCGCTGCATGGGCTGGATGGCGAAGGGCAGGTTGAAGATGACCGAGGCGATCAGCAGGCCCGAGAAGGAGAAGGTGAGCTGCTGTCCGAACAGGGCCTCCCAGGCGCGGCCGAAGGGCGAGCCCGCCCCCATGGCCACCAGCAGGTAGAAACCCAGCACGGTGGGGGGCAGCACCAGGGGCAGCGCCACCAAGGCCTCCAGCAGGCTCTTGCCCCGCACCGGCGTCCAGGCCAGGCGACGGCCCGACCAGATGCCGATGGGCAGCAGGATCAGCATGGTCCACAGGGACAGTTCGAGGGAAAGCAGCAGGGCGGTCCAGTCCATGGGCACTCAGTCCTCGGCCGGCAGGGCAAAGCCGTAGCGCGTCATGATGGCCTGCGCCGCCGGCTGCTGCAGATAGTCGTAGAAGGCCTCGATGCCTGGCGAGGCTGTTTTCAGCAGCACCATGCGCTGGCGCAGAGGCGAATGCCATTGTTCGGGCAGCACGGCAGAGGTGCCCAGACCCGCGACATTCGGGGCCAGTGCCAGCGAGTGGGCGATGATGCCGCCCTGGGCATTGCCGGAGGCGGCGAACTGCGCGGCCTGCGACACGTTCTCGCCCAGCACCAGCGCGTCCTGCAGGGCATCCCACAGACCGGCATGACGCAGGGCTTCCTCGGCGCGCGCTCCGTAGGGTGCATGTTCCGGGCTGGCAATGGCGAAGCGGCGGATCTCGCCCCGCTGCAGGGCGGCGCGCAGGCCGTTCAAGTCGGCATCCACCTGCAGCGGGGAGCCTTGCGGCACAAACAGGGCCAGGCGGCCGATGGCATAAAGCCGGCCTTCGTCGCGAGTCAAGCCTTGCTCGGCGAGCTGCGTCACGAAGCTTTCGTCTGCCGAGAGGAACAACTCGAAGGGCGCGCCCTCGACGATCTGGCGGTAGAGATTCCCGGACGAACCGAACACCAGCTGCACCTGCTGCCCGGTGTCCCGCACGAACTGCGCGTGCACTTGCTGCAGTGCGAACTGCAGATCGGACGCGGCGGCCACGGTCGGCGTCTGCGCATGCCCTGCCGCGAATGGCAGCAGCCAGGCCATGACGAGCGCGGCGAGGCGGTGCAGGGGACGGGTCGGGGACATCAGAGACGCTCCAGAGTGGGGGACGGAACCATGCGCTGTATCATTTCATATACAGCGCAGGGGCGTCCAGCCGGGCGTCGGGAGGGCTCAGGACAGCCAGTCGAAGTGACGCGTGAGCGCGGTCAGCTTGAAGCCGCGGGTTTGCTCGCGGGCTTCTGGGTTGGTGTCGTACTTCACATCGGGGCCCTGCAGCAGGCGGGTCTGGAAAGTGTCGAGGTCGAACATTACCAGACTGGCGCGTTCATCCTGCCCCTGCAGCGAGGCCGGGGCCAGACGCGGCGCCTGAGCGAACAGCAGGGCACGATCCAGTGGAGACCATTGCAGGTTGTAGATCACGTCCTGGGTGCTGAGGACTGTCACGGGGGAATTCGGCAATTCGCTGGAGCCCAGCAGCAGGCTGGAGCCCTCGTCGCCGTAGCGCACCATGGCGAACAGGCGCCCGTCGCTGGACAGCACGGGCTGTGTGCCTGACACCGGGCTGATCTCGAGGCCCGGCAGCGCGTCATCCAGCAGCGTGGCAGAGGCAGGTGCCAGTCGGCCGCCCACCAGACGTTCGGCTGCCGTCGCGCTGCTCAGATCGATATCGGCCAGAGGATAGGCTGCCGGCGCCGGGGCATCGGCCGTCAGCAGGCCCTGTGCCCCCAGCAGCATGAACGCGCCCAGTGCCATGCTGATGGCGCCGCCCAGCAGCGGTCGCGCGGGCAGCCGCAGGCGCGGAGTGGCGGAGGGCGAGGCGACGAATGCCTGGGCACGCACCGGCTCCCCCGCGGCGAGGCGGAAGTCTGTGGACGAGTCGACATCCTGCACGCGGCAATGCGTGGCGAGGCGATAGCCCGTCTTGGGGATGGTGTCGATCAGCGAGGCATCCGTGCTGTCGGTTTCCAGACGCCGGCGCAGCTCGGACACGGCCCGGGTCAGGGAATTCTCGTTCACCACCACGCGCGGCCACAGTTCCTCGATCAGGCTCTCGCGGCTCAACACGCGTCCTGGCACCGCGCACAGCAGGCACAGCAGGCGCATCAGGCGTGGTTCGAGCGAGCGGACCTCGCCGCTGTCCAGATGCTGCAGCCGGCGGCTGTCCGGGTCGACGTGCCAGCGCTGCAGGATGAAGGCGCCGCTGCGAGCCTCCAGGGAGGGGTGGCGGGTGTCGGCACTGCGATGGATGTCACTCATGTCGGCCTCTGCGCTTGCGCGCGCTGGAATCGGTCGCAGGGCGGTGCCTGCGCGATGTCTTCTCTATGCCCTGAACGTCTTTTATCCCTAATTGGCTCAGCTTTCCAGAGCTCGGTGTCGCTTTGCCTGTTTCTTCACATTTTCTGGATGAAAACTTCCGCTTTTCCACAGGTATTTGCTTTCCTGCGACGGCACTGTGGCGCCATGAGCTGCCCCGTCAGGGCGGCTGCAACATTCGACCATCCGTGTTACGCAAGAGAGGTGTCTGCGATGAACAAGCGAGTTGTCAGTCTGGTGTTCATGTTGGGGCTGGGGGCGCTGGCCTCAAGCCCGTCGTTTGCCTTGAGTGAAGAGGCTGCCGGCAACGGCGTGCCGTCCCTGGCGCCCATGCTGGAAGAGGTGACCCCGGCGGTGGTCATCATCTCCACGGCGCGTACCAGGCCCGCGCCGGAGTCGCTGCGCTTCCTCGACGAAGAGGACATGCGGCGCTTCTTCAATGATCCCTCGGCCGCTCCCGGTCAGGACCGCCAGCCCTCGGTGCGCGGTGCCGGTTCCGGAGTGATCGTCGACGCCGACAAGGGCTATGTGGTGACCAATCATCACGTCATCGACAAGGCGGACGTGATCACTGTGTCCCTGCAGGACGGGCGCGAATTCGAGGCGAAACTGCTGGGCAGTGATGCCAGCACCGACGTGGCCCTGCTGCAGATCGAGGCTGACAACCTGCAGGAGCTGCCCTTCGCCAACATCGAGGATCTGCGCGTGGGGGACTACGTGGTCGCTGTGGGCAATCCCTTCGGACTCGGGCAGACGGTGACCCAGGGCATTGTCAGCGCGCTCGGGCGCTCCGGGCTCAACAACGAGAACTATGAGGATTTCATCCAGACCGATGCCGCCATCAACATGGGCAATTCCGGGGGCGCGCTGGTGGATCTGGAAGGCCGGTTGATCGGCATCAATACCGCCATCATCAGCGGCACCGGCACCAATGCGGGCATCGCCTTCGCCGTGCCGGTGGACATGATCGCGTCGGTGATGACACATCTGGAGCGCGACGGTGAGGTGCGCCGTGGCCAGCTGGGCGTGCAGATCCAGGATCTGAACGCCGCGATGGAGCAGGCCCTGCAGACCGGCGCCGGCAAGGGTGCGCTGGTCACCAGCGTGCTGCCGGGCAGTGCGGCGGAAGCGGCGGGCCTCCAGGCCTCCGATGTCATCGTCGAGGTGGACGGGCGTCGTATCGACAGCGGGCGTGAGCTGCGCAACATGATCGGCTTGATGAGTCGTGATCAGGAAGTCGAGCTGCTGGTGTACCGCGACGGTCAGGCCCAGCGCATCAGCGCCGTGGTCGGAGGCGGTCAGCCTCCACTGGCCGCCAACACCGAGGACAGCGGTCGTGCGCTGGCCGACCCGGTGTACCAAGGGGCCCAGCTGCGCAGCCTGGATCAGGGGGGCGGTGCGGGTGAGCGTCGCGGTGTGGAAGTGGTCAGCGTCGAGCAGGGCAGCCCGGCCTGGCAGGCGGGTCTGCGCGCCGGCGACGTCATCTTCGAGGTCAATCGCAGCGAAGTCGCCACGCTGCAGGAATTCAATCAGCGCGTCGACGCCGATGCGCCCGTGACTGCCCTGAGCGTGCTGCGCGAGAACCGTCGCATGCTGGTGATCATGTCCTGAGTTTGCTTTAACCAGTGCAAGGCAAGGGTGACAGGGTTCAACACTGTGCCTGACTTTGGCCGGCTGCGGGGCACCCCCAGCCGGCATTTTTTTGCAAAAGCCGCCTGCCATGCTATGTTCCCGCCCCATCTGCCTTGTCCGCTTCCGGGGTCTTTCGTCGTGTCCTCCTCCCTTCGCTGTTCTCGTGTCGTTGTCTGGGCTGCCGCCCTGCTTGTGCCTGTTTCACTGTCTGCCCAGACTCCTGGCTATGCCCAGTACGCCCAGTGGCTCAATGCCAGCGTGGCGGCCAGCACCGTGCCCGGCGTGGCCATGGCGGTGGTGAGTTCCGATCGCGTGCTGGATATGCAGACCTGGGGGGTGCGCGCCATCGATCAGGCCGCGCCCGTGGACGCCAGCACCTTGTTCCGCATCGCCTCGGTCTCCAAGACCTTTGCCGGCGCCGTGGCTGCCACCCTGGTGCATGAGCACAAGCAGGACTGGGACACGCCCCTCACGAACGTCCTGCCGCAGCTGGTCATCGGCACGGAACCCAGCAGCCGCGGGCTGACCCTGCGCCATGTGCTGAGTCACTCCACCGGGCTCATGCCACACGCTTTTTCCAACATGCTGGATGCCGGCGTGGCCTATCAGAAGATCCAGGAGAAGTTCACCGAGATTCCCACGGTGTGCCAGCCGGGCCGCTGCTACGGCTATCAGAACGTCGTGTTTTCCCTGGTCTCGGACGTGGTGCAGGTGTCGGAGCACATCCCTTACGAACAGTATGTCGAGAGCCGGCTGTTCCAGCCGCTGGGCATGACGCGGGCGTCCATGACCCTGGAGGACTATCTGGCGGACACCAATGTCAGCGCGCCGCATCAGCGTCGGGGCGAGCAGTGGCAGACGGTCAGTACCAATGCGGCCTATTACAGCGTCGGCCCCGCCGCCGGGGTGAATGCCAGCCTCAACGACATGATTCTCTGGGCGCAGGCCAATCTGGGCGCCTTCCCCGAGGTGCTGCCGCCCGAAGTGCTGGCGCAGCAGCACGCGCCGGTGGTGGAGACACCCCACGGCAACTACTTCAACCGCTGGCCGCATCTGGAACAGGCCTGGTACGGCCTGGGCTGGCGGGTGTTCGACTATGCCGGTCAGCGTGTGGTGCATCACGGCGGCGGCGTGCGCGGATTCCGCACGGAGCTGGTGCTGGTGCCGGCCCTGGACATTGCCATGATCGTGCTCTTCAACGCCGAGACGCCGCTGGCCAATGACGTGGTGCCGCATTTCCTCGACGCGCTGCTCACCCCCGGGCTGGCTCTGCAATGACTCCGGTCATCGACCTGCTCAACCGCCACCGCAGCATTCGCCGCTATCGCGCCACGCCCATCGACGAGCCCTTGTTGCACGCCATCGTGCAGGCCGGTCAGGCGGCAGCCACGTCCAGCTTCCTGCAAGGCTGCACTGTCATCCGTGTGCGCGACGCCGAGCGTCGGCGCCAGCTTGCCGTGCTGGCGGGCAATCAGGCCCATGTGCAGAGCGCGGCTGAATTCCTGGTGCTGTGCGCCGATCTCAAGCGCGCAGCCAACGCCTGCAAGCAGCAGGGCAAGGCCTTTGCCGGGGACTATACCGAGCACTTCATCATCGCCACGGTGGACGTGGCCCTGATGGCGCAGAACATGGTGGTGGCGGCCGAGTCGGCCGGGCTGGGGATCTGCTACATCGGCGGCCTGCGCAATCACCCGCAGGAAGTTACCGACCTCTTGCAGCTGCCGCAGGGGGTTTACCCGGTGTTCGGCCTGTGTCTGGGCTACCCCGACCAGGACCCCGAGTGCAAGCCGCGCCTGCCGCTGGCGGTGGTGCTCAAGGACGAGGTCTACAGCGAGCAGGGGGATGCCGAGCGCATCGCCCTGTACGACGCCCAGGTGCAGGAGTATTACCGCACCCGCACAGGCGGTGGACATGGCCAGAGCTGGAGCGCGCAGGTGGCCGGTCTGCTGAGCGAAAAGGCGCGTCCGCACATGCGCGACTTCCTGGCCGCACAGGGCTTCACTCTGCGCTGAGCGCCGATTCTGTGAGCGGTTTAACACCGGAGCGGTCGGCAGATTGCCATAATGCCGCCGTGATCGCTGCCGGGAGTCCGGCCTCCGATCAGCCACCATCGCCCACCCGTCAGGAGCCCTGCGTCATGAACGCCAACGTGCAAGACATCCGTCACCTTCAGGCCTATCGCGAACTGGTCGTCATTCTGAAGAAGCCGTATCAGGACGTCTGTCGTGCCTGTGAGGGCCGCGGCACGCTGGCGAATGCGCAGATCTGCCTGACCTGCAAGGGCAGCGGCCATCGCTGGCTGAAACTGCTCTGATCCCGGCGGCGCACTGCCTGCTGCAAGCTTGTGTCATTCGCCCGGGGCATCCTCTACAATCGCCCCGACCCCGCTGCACAAGAACAACAACCCTGCACAGGAGCCCCGCCCATGTCGTCTGCCCGCCGTCTGCTGCTCGTCTGTCTCGGCCTTCTGGCCACCGCCTGTGCCGCCGTGGCGCAGGACCAGGCCGAATCCCGCTATGTCTACGCCCCGCAGCGCAGCATCGATGGCGGCACCGGCATGTTCTACATGGGCCGGGAGACCTCCGGCGTCATGGGCCATCTGGCGGCCGAGTGGCTGGAACGCCCCACCCGCACGCATGAGGAGATGCCCGACGAGGTGGTGGAGAACATGCGTCTGCGCCCCACTGACGTGGTGGCCGACATCGGCGCCGGCTCGGGCTACTTCACCTTCCGCATCGCCGCCAAGGTGCCCCAGGGCAAGGTGCTTGCCGTCGACATCCAGCCCGAAATGCTGGCCATGGTGGAAGCGCGTCGTCTCAACGAGAACGTGAGCAATGTGGAAGGGGTGCTGGGAGACCTGCAGACCACGAACCTCCCGCCCGACTCGGTGGACGTGGCCTTCCTGGTGGACGCCTATCACGAGTTCTCCCATCCCTACGAAATGATGCAGAGCATCTTTACGGCGCTGAAGCCGGGAGGACGTCTGATCCTGGTGGAGTATCGCGGCGAGGATCGCAGCGTGCCCATCCGCCCGCTGCACAAGATGACCCAGGCTCAGGTGAAGCGCGAGATGGCGGTGTTCGACCTGCAGTTCGAGGAGACGCTCGACTTCCTGCCCTGGCAGCACATGATGATCTTCAGCAAGCGTTGACGCCGGCTCGACTCAGCGGTTGATGATCTCGCCACGCAAGGTGGCCAGGCGGGCCAGCAGACGATTCTGCGGCCCGAGCGGGATGCCGGCCTGGTCCATCGCCGCCATCATGTCTTCCACGATGGCGTTGAAGTCTGCCTCTGTGACACCCATGCCGGCGTGAGTGTCGATCATGCTGTCCCCCTCGTAGGCGCAGGGCCCGTCGGCCACCAGGCACAGATGCTGGTTCATCATCACGCGGAAGCGCTGCACGTTCGACACCTCGAAGTGATCGATGACGCGCTCGTCGCGCGCAATCTCCAGAATGAAGTTCTCCACGATGGTGGCGATGGCCGCTTCGCCGCCCAGCTCGTCGTACAGAGTCGCCTCCGGTGCTCGGCTGCTGCAGGCCGTCAGACTGACGCTCAGCAGCAGGGGCAGGGCGAGGGTGCGGGCACGCAATGACATGGTTCAGAAGGCTCCCTGCAGTGAGAGATAGACACCGGATTGGTCCGGGGCACCGGCGATGTCGCCCAGATTCACCCACGCGACGGTGAGCGAGACGCGCTTGTCGGGGAACCACGCCAGGAAAAGGTCCCAGGCATCGTGTTCTTCCAGCGCGCGCAGATTGTCCGGCTTCTGCCGATATTCCGCGCCCACCACCCAGCTGCGGGTCAGGAACATGGCCACCGCGGCTTCCAGTTGCCAGCGTGCGTCCATGTCATCCCCGCCATGACCCAGCAGGCCGTATTGATTGGCACTGGAGTGGCGCAGATTGACGTTGAGCAGGGTGGTGCGTCCTGCCACGCCGTCAATCCAGGCACGTGCGGCACTCACGTAGAGATCGGTGCCGGCCGTGCTGCGGGCACCGACGGCGCGCGCCGTGGCCGGGTCGCGCAGAGCGTGATGCTCCACTCCCACCACCACCTGCGGCAGCCGCTCGTAGAGCACATCCCCCGCAAGCCGTAGTTTCAGACCCACAACGTCCTGGCTGATCCTGGCCCCATTCGCCTTGATGTCGAAGTTCTGCCGGGCGAAGGACACTTCAGCGCGGTCGCGGATATTGAGGCCGGCGCCGGCCACGTCCAGCGTGTAGTCATCGACGTCGGCATGGGTGGCGAACACGCTGCCGCTGGAAGCGGGGTGGGTGGCATAGCCCGTCAGCGTGGCCCAGGGAAGCAGACCGCCGCCACTGGCGCCGCTGATGCTGCTGACGCCGCCGGTGCCGCGCAGGCGTCCGTCCGACTGGGCCTGGGCGGCACTGGTGAACAGGGCCAGGGGCAGCAGTGCGAGGGCCAGGGGGGTGAATGCTTTCATCGGGCTCTCCTGCCTAAGGCTGCGTCAGCGCGCGGAAGCCGAACACCTGCTCCGGCGGTTGCACCTGCAACTGCACGCGCAGGTTGCCGTCGGGGTCGGGCGCCGGCGCTTTGAGTTCGCGACGGTTGTCGGGGTCGGTGGACCAGGGATGCCAGATCGACAGGCTTGGCGGCAGCTCGCTCATGCTCAGTCTGGCCCGGCCTTCGGCGTCGGTGACCGCCACATGGGCGTACTCGCTCACATAGATGTAGCCGACCATGCTGTCGTGGATATTGCAGCCCAGCACGGCAATGCCGGCCTGGTCGAACAGGATCGGGTCGCCGTGCACATCGGCGTACAGTTCGGTGGAGAACTGCCGGATGGGCGAGAACGAATACACGTGATGGCGGATGTTGTCGTTGTTGGGGAAGTTCACCGACTGCCCCCGGGCGATGGCGATCACCATGGGCACGAAGCGCTTGTTGACCTGGTCGATGACGGCGATCTCGTTCGGCACCTGTTGCAGGGCCTCGTGTCGGCTCTCGACCACGGCATTGGCCAGCGGCTGACCGTTCTGATCGAGCACCAGCACGCTCAGGTCGGCGGTGGCAGCGAGGGGAGCCAGGGCGCAGACCAGCAGCAGGCAGGCGCGCAGGAGTGCAACGGGGAATCGAGACGACACGAAAGGTCCTGGAAGCAAGAGACGTTGACAGGGCTTACGCCCCGGCGCCGCAGTCTGGATCACTGCGGGGCGGGGCGCACGCCAGGGGCATCAGAAGGTGGTGCGAATCTTCAGGGCGATCTTCTGCCCGCCACCCGCACTGCAGGAATCCTCGATCTCCCGCAGTGAGCCCAGCCCCACCAGACCGTCGAAGCGCAGACGATCGCGGCAGAACTCCGACCTCAGCACATTGTTGGCTTCCAGACGGAAGGTGACGTCCTCGAAGGCGACCTTGGAGACGAACAGATTCAGCTGAGTGCCCGGCAGGCCGACTTCCAGTGTGTCGACGTCGACGTTCTTCTCCCCGCCGTGGAAATCCGTTTGCAGATTGAAGCCATAGTTGACGCCCAGGCTGGGCAGGTCGTGACGAAAGCCGAGCGAGGCATTGCCGCGACCGTTGAAGCGACGATCCGCGCCGATGATCGGGTCGAACACGTAAGAGTCGAAGACATTCACGCTGGCCGTCAGCACGGCCTCAGGCAGTCCGAGGAAGCCAAGGCGTGCACTGGCGTCGAAGTAGGCGCCATAGCGTTTGCCATTGCCGAGATTGCCGGTGGCCGACTCCGGTTTCATCGGGTCACTGGAAAGATTGATCTTGCCGATCACGTCGTCGATGTCACGGTAGAACGCGCGGGCACTGAGCACGCCGCCATCGTTGGGCAGGCGGTATTCCAGACCCAGCTCGTAGCGCATCTCGATTTCCTGCGTCAGATCCGGGTTGCCGGACGTCGTGTCCTTGTCGTTGTCCTGATTGTTCGTCGTGGCCGTGAAGCTCTCGAAACTGAGCTGCGACACCTGGCGTTCGGCCGTCGCGCGCAGTTGCAGGGAACTGGTCATGTCGAAACGGTAGTCGAGTTTCGGGCGCCAGAACTGGAAGTCGCGTTCGCGGCTGGCTGCGCCGCTCTGAGTGATGGCGGAGTCTTCGTAGAGCAGGGTGCTTTCCAGACTCATGCGCGGGTTGAGCGTCCAGTTGTGCACGGCGAAGGCCTCGTAGCGCATTTCTTCGACCGTCGAGCCCTGGTTCGAGGAGCGCGGCACCGGCACCAGCCCGCCATAGGCCGCATTGGCGCTGCCTGTCGCGGTGGCCGAGCCCACCAGCAGGCGGGTGTCGAGAATGGTCTGGGCGCGCTCGAAGCCCAGCTGCATGTCCTGGGTATCGGTCAATCGCCAGCTGTAGCTGCCCTGGCCGATACGCTCGCGGGTGGTGCGATCGGACTGCAGATAGCTGGTCTTGTCACGCGCATCGGTCCGCACGGTGAAGCGCTCACGCACACTGTCGCGCACCTCTTCGTTGACGATGAACAGGAACTGGAACCGGCTGCCATCGAGGAAGGTGTGCTCGTGATTGCCGCCGATCTCCCAGTTGCCGTGATTGTTCTGCGTGTTCTCCCACTCGTGGCGGAACACATCGGTGACGGCCGGCGCGCGCAGGATGCTGCGGTCGATGTTGTAGGGGTGATCCTCGTCGCCGATCAGCGCATTGAATTGCAGACGATCACGCTCGAAGTCGTAGCCGAGATTCATGCTGGCCTGCACCCTGCTCTGATCGCGGTAGCTGTCCTCGAGCACGATCTCGCTGAGGCTGCGGTCCGGCAGGTAGTTGTACTCGGTGCGCTCGAAAGCGTTGTAGCGCGGGTCCACTTCCAGGTTGAAGAGGTAGTTCAGGGCGCCCGCCTGGCCGCCGTAGGAGAACGAGCCGCCCGGGTCCACGGTGTCATCGTGGTGGTAATCCGCGCTTATCTCGGCCGAGATGCTGGCCGTGTCCATGGATTCCTTCAGCACGATGTTCACCA
>CAYQBR010000011.1:0-16821 GCA_964415735.1 uncultured Klebsiella sp.
TCATCAAGTGCGTGAAAGGTGGCAAGAAAGCAACAGCGCAGGTCTGGGAAGGTGCCCAGGGTCTGGAATGGACAGTGGACTCCCCTGCTCCGTACCACACGTTCACTACACCGCCTGACCCCAAGCTGATCCACGCACAGTAGTCATCACTGCGAGAGGACCATGGAAAATGCGTAACGAATCGCCTGCTGCATCGACAATAAGAATCGTCAAACGACTCCTGTTGGTCGTGGTCGGCATGTTCGGGTTCGGATTTGCCATGGTCCCTCTGTATGACGTGATCTGTGACATCACCGGGTTGAATGGCAAGACCTCCGGGCGCTACGCCGAAGCCGAGCCTGTTCCGGTCGAGGATCGCAAGATCACAGTCCAGTTCATGGCCCAGAACAGTGAGGGAATGTCCTGGTACTTCGAGCCGAATGACCCTCAGGTCACTGTCAGCCCTGGCGAGGTCAAGGTTGTCAGCTACAAGGTGAGAAATCCCAATGCCTTTGCCATGGTTGGCCAGGCGATTCCCAGCGTTGCCCCGAACGAGGCAGCACAGTACCTGATGAAGCTGGAGTGCTTCTGCTTCCAGGAGCAACCGCTCGCCCCCGGTGAAGAAGTGGACATGGCGATCCGCTTCTTCGTGGACGAGAACATTCCAGAGAAAATTACAAAATTGACGCTGTCCTACTCGCTGTTTGATATCACGGATTACGAAATTTCCGGCGACGAGATTACGGCACGATAGCCTGACACAATCTGATCTTTATTGGAGAAAGCAAATGGCCAGTACCGGCTCCCACGAAACTTACTACGTACCAGAACAGACGAAACTGCCGTTCTTCGCATCCATCGGTCTGTTTCTGACAGTATTTGGTCTGGGCAATGTCCTCAATGATATCCAGGCTGCGGAAAGCACTGCGGTTGCCACCTGGATGTCACTGTTTGGCTTCACCCTGTTGTCCTTCATTCTGTTCCAGTGGTTCAGCACGGTGATCCGTGAGAACCACGCCGGTCTGAACAGCGACCAGTTGAAGCGATCCTACGTCTGGGGCATGGCCTGGTTCATCTTCTCTGAAGTCATGTTCTTTGCCGCGTTCTTCGGTGCGCTCTACTACGTCCGCAACTTCTCGGTGCCCTGGATCGGCGGCCTGGGTGACAAGGGCATTACCGGCGAGATCCTCTGGCCCGAGTTCGAAGCCGTCTGGCCGGTGATCAATAACCCGGACAGCCAGATTTTCACCAACCCGCATGAAGCCCTGAATGTGCATGAGTGGAGCGTGAGCTTCTTCGCAAGCTTCCTGCCCTTCTGGAACACCGTGATCCTGCTGACCTCGAGCGTCACCGTGCACTTTGCCCACACAGCCCTGAAGGCAGGCAATCGCAAGGGTCTGATCAGCTGGCTGTCATTGACCGTTGGCCTGGGTGTGCTCTTCCTGATTCTGCAGGGCATGGAATACATCGAGGCCTACGATCACTATGGCCTGACACTCGACTCTGGCATCTACGGTTCAACGTTCTTCCTGCTGACTGGTTTCCACGGCTTCCACGTGACCCTTGGAACCTTCATGCTGGCGGTCATGCTTGCTCGTGCCCTGAAAGGTCACTTCAAGCCGGACGATCATTTCGGCTTCGAAGCAGCCTCGTGGTACTGGCACTTCGTGGACGTGGTGTGGGTCGGCCTGTTCATTTTCGTATACCTGCTCTGATCGGGAGCAGAACGGCAGAGGGCATACTGCGAAGCGTTCGCCTCGGAGTATGCCCTCTCGTACGGAGACCGCTGAGAAACAACAACACCTCTTCTGCTGTACTTAGAGCCAGGGTGCATTCAGGGCGAGCTGTCCTGTCATCAGTCCGATGAAGATGCATACCACCATGATCACCGCCAGGGTCACACGAACACCCAGCGCGTACAGCACTCGCTTCGACCGGCCCTTGTCCTGGTAGAAGAACACAAAGCCGGCAACCAGACTGGCTAGAATTCCAATCAGTAACAACACTATCAATGTCTTGAGCATGCAAACCTCTGCAGTGTGAAATTTGCAGGCATGATAGCAGACACGTCCTGGCACAGGGCGTCTGCACTTACTGGGATCTGGCATGACCATGCGCTTCTCGCCCGGCTGGAAAATGACGCTCTTCACGGCACTGCTGCTGCCGCTGCTCTTGACGCTGGGTTCATGGCAACTGGACAGAGAGGCGGAGAAAATCGAACTTCAGGCGCTGCATGAGCGTCGCACCTCCTCTGCACCGGTGCCGGTTGAGGAGTTGGACTGGCAAGGCGGAGATGTCGCGTATCAGCCAGTGATACTGACCGGCCAATTCGACAACGAGCGCTACCTGCTGCTGGATAACCGCATACAAGACGGCCGCGTCGGCTACGAAGTGCTGATGCCATTCACGACATCCACCGGGCAGATGCTCATCGTCAACAGGGGCTGGATCGCACAGGGCGCCACTCGCGAGCAATTGCCGGTTGTGACACCCGTCCAGGGCACGGTCACGATTTCTGGCAGTGTGTATGTCCCGCTCTCTGAGCCATTCCTTCTCAGCGATGCTCAGGAAGCTCAGACGAACGACTGGCCACGCGTGGTGCAGAAGATCGACATGAACGCCTGGAGTGAGCTGTTCCGGACGTCCCTGTTGCCGCACACCGTGAGAGTCAACCCGGACAGCCCGGGAGCACTAACCGCCCACTGGCCCACAGTCAATATGGAACCGGAAAAGCACAGGGGCTATGCCGTGCAATGGTTTGCGATGGCAACCGCTCTACTGCTCATGTATGTCTACTTTGGAATACGCAGAACCACCCCAAAACCCCACGACGAGTGACTATGGACGCGAATCTCAAGAACAAACTGAAGCTCACCTTTCTCTTGCTCATCACAGCGCTGCCCGTATCGCTGGCGACCTTCTCGTTCCGGGACGCCATTGAAGAAGGGGCATTGAGCGCCACTGTGAACAAAGGTCACCTCATCAATCCTCCTGCCGACATCAGCGCGCTGGCCATGCGTGACCTCGAAGGTCAGCCGGTATTCAAGACTTTCGAGGAAGAGATCGCCGCCCTCGCCCCAGGGGAAGAGTACGAGATAAAGCCATGGTTGATGGTCTACGTGAACGGGGCTGATTGCGATGCGAGCTGCGAGGACAGGATTCACTATCTGCAGCAGCTACACGTCGCACTGGGCAAGAACATACAGCGGGTACGACGCTACTACCTCAACACGGACATGGCGCCGTTCTCAGAGGAAACAGCCGCGCACTTTCGCGAGGAGTATCCGAGCATGGGTCTGGCCTACACGGACACGCAAACCCTGCGGGAAAACATGCTGGCCGCTGGCGTCACACTCGATCCAGCCACACAGTCTTATGTGCTCCTGATCGACCCGGTGGGCAATGTCATGATGTATTACACCGAAGAGCATACTCCCGAGGACATCATGACCGATCTGGAGACCCTGCTGCGCTATTCCAGCCTTGGCTGAGTAGCGACAACAGAAAGCAGCAAAAACGTTAAATGCCAATGGGAAACCAAAAGGAGATCCCGGCACCCTGGACGGATGCCGGAATTGGAGAAAGCCCCTTCTCAATCAACTGACTTTGAGTTCAGCAAAGGGGTTCAGGAAGCTGGAATCCACAGCGGCCAGTTGTCCCTCAGGATGACGGGACGCCATCATCTGCTTGATACGCTCTTCCTGATCCTTCTTCGCATAGATCAGGATCACGTATTTGCCTGCCTCGATTTCGTCGTGAAAAGCAGACAACTTCTTGTTCTCGCTGGCGACGCCGACCATTCCGCCGACCCATGCACCAAAGCAGCTGATCACCAAGACCAGTGCTGCGTACGCAAGAAGTGGAACATCCGGGCCAAAGAGCTCAGCAGACATGCTGACAGCTGCAAGCAGCAAGCCTGCGGCCAAACCGCTGGCAGCGCCGATAAGGCCGCCACGTACAAGATCGAGAGTTTCGAGATAGTTGCTGGAGTGGAGTCTTGTTCTCGCAAGGCCGCCCTCATCCTTGCTCACAATATGAAGATACCAGTCATCAACGCCGATGGCGTGCAGGTCTTCAGAAATTTCCTTGGTGCTTTTCAGGGTGGGTGATATGTAGTAAATGCACTTCATGATCAATCTCCTGCTCTTTCTGAATGTAATTCATGCTGAATAGATCGACTTCTCTTGCTCCTTCCATGGATTGGATTTGAATGTACAACGTCCTTGCGGGCTTGTCCTCAACAATCTTCGTGCCGAACCTCGGTTTTCAATCGAGCATTCACGAAGTGCGGAATGACATGAAGACAGCTCACAGGCTTGGTTCATTTTCTGGGGATTCCGCCACCAATTTGCAAGGGCCGGATGTACTGAGTCTGTCGGTGTGCTCGAGTGGCGTGGAAGTCGGAACGCCCTTGCCGGCAATTTCCCCCTGTTGGCTGTTGCCGCTCTTCATTGGCGGGGGCCCCATTGTCACAATTTGCAGAAGCTTTTTGCGGTCGATTTTTAGTACAATCCGCGCCAATCCAAGGCGTAACAGATCAACCCATAGTCCGGCGGCCGCCGGATGCAGGAGTAAGTGGCAGTGACAGAACTGGCAGGCAAGCAGACAGTCAGCTGGCGTGACTATTACGAAATGTGCAAACCGCGCGTCGTCATGCTGATGATTCTCACATCCATGGTTGGCATGTTTCTCGCCGTACCCGGGATGGTGCCATGGGACATCCTCATTCTCGGTAACCTTGGCATCGCCCTTGTGGCCGGTTCCGGAGCAGTGGTCAACCACCTGATCGACTACCGCGTCGATTCCGTCATGAAGCGCACCCACAACCGGCCTATCCCTCAAGGCCGGGTCGACCAGAAGCAGGCAGCCTTCTTTGCGGCAGCAATCGGTGTCGCCGGCATGCTCATCCTGCTGTTCTGGGTCAACCCGCTGTGCGCCTGGCTGACGCTGGCATCCTTTGTCGGTTACGCCTTCATCTATACCGGTTATCTGAAGCGGGCCACGCCTCAGAACATCGTCATTGGCGGGCTGTCCGGTGCGATGCCTCCCCTGCTTGGCTGGTCTGCAGTCACCGGCACCATCGAGCCGGGAGCGCTCATCCTTGTCCTGATCATCTTCGCCTGGACTCCTCCGCATTTCTGGGCCCTGGCCATTCATCGCAAGGAAGAGTACGCAAAGACGGGCATCCCCATGCTGCCGGTGACGCATGGCGAGCACCTCACCAAGATCCACATCGTTCTCTACACCGTCATCATGTTCCTGATCACACTGCTTCCCTATCTGACGGGAATGAGCGGGCCAATCTATCTGCTTGCCGCGGTCGTGCTGGGGCTCGCCTTCCTGTGGTGGTCGCTGGTGTTGATGTACAAACCCAAAGCCTCGACAGCCATGGACACCTTCCGTTACTCGATCGTGTATCTGATGGTGCTGTTCGTGGTTCTTCTTGCAGACCACTACCTGTAACTCTGCCCTGCCGCCATAGCCGGAGTGCCATTGACCCATGGATAAGAACATTCGTCTGACCGTCATCCTGTGCCTTGTTTTCGTGGCCCTGGTGTTTGCCCTCACCTATCACCGCATCACTCGCAACAACGCCGTCTCACTCAGTCCCGAGGCCCTGCGGGAAGTGGGCGCCATGGTGTACGAAACGCCAGTGGCGCTGCAGCCGTTCACACTGGTCGATCACCGCGGGCAGGCCTTCACCCAGGAGCAGCTCAAGGGTCACTGGAGCCTGATTTTCTTCGGCTTCACCTCCTGCCCGGATATCTGCCCTCTGACTCTCACGGAACTGAGTCAGTTCTACCGTCAGCTGGAAGCCGAGTCCGGCGCGGCGGATCGGCCGCAGGTCATCATGGTCAGCGTGGATCCTGCGCGTGACAGCACAGAGAAAATGGCGCATTACATGAGTTCCTTTCACGAGGATTTCGTCGGCCTTAACGGCCCGTATGAGGATGTGGCGGCACTGGCCCGCCAGCTGTTCGTGTCGCATGAGCCTCCGCCTGTGATGGTGGCGGCGGACGACCCCCACGCGGGGCATGCCATGCCGGCAGTCGAGGAGTACCAGATTGACCACAGTGGCAATATTCTGATCATCAACCCGGAAGGGAATTACCACGGCTTCCTGGATGCGGCGATTCAGGACCCGGAGATCAGCCTGGCGTTCGAGTCCATTCGCGCCGATTACTGAGCTTGCTCACCGCGCAGGCTCTGCACGAGCGTCAGCGCCAGAAACACGCCGCACGCAGTGACCACGACCGACGGCCCCGCCGGCGTATCCCACTCCCACGACATGAACAATCCTCCGCTGACCGCGATGCAGCCAATCACACTGGCCCCCAGTGCCATCTGCTCCGGTGTCCGTGCCAGCTTGCGAGCCGCCGCGGGCGGTATGATGAGCAGTGCCGTGATCAGCAGCACCCCCACGATCTTCATCGAAACCGCGATCAGCAGCGCGATCAGCATGACAAGCAGGGCCTTGAGGCGCTCGACGGCAACGCCCTCAACCCGCGCCAGTTCTTCGTGCACGGTGATGGCAAGAAAGCCATTCCAGAACATCAGCAGCACGATGGAGGTCAGGACGCTGCACGCCAGTATCCAGAGAATGTCTGTGTTGCTTACCGTCAGAAGGTCGCCGAAGAGATAGCCGGTGAGATTGACTTGGACGGTGTCGGAAAGCGCGAGAATCAGCAGGCCGAACGCCAGCGTGCTGTGCGACAGGATGCCCAGCAAGGTGTCGGTGGCGATGGTCTTGTTGCGCTGCAGCAGTAACAGCATCCCGGCGAAAAGCAGCGCGCTTGTGATCACGGCAAGCTGCAGGTTGATGTCGAGCAGGATCCCGAGCGCGATGCCAAGAAGTGACGAGTGGGCCAGCGTGTCGCCAAAATAAGACATGCGGCGCCACACGACAAATGAACCGAGCAGTCCGGAAATCGTGGCGATCAGAAGGCCTGCGGCAAGTGCGCGCAGAATGAAATCAGTCATGGCGAGACTCCACGACGTGGCCGGTCAGGTCATGGTGATGGTTGTGACGATGAGTGTAGATCGCCAGGCTCTCGGCCTCCTTGCGGCCGAACAGCGCCAGGTAGGACGGATCGATGCTGACCTGTTCCGGGCGTCCGTGACAGCAGATATGGTGATTCAGGCAGATCACCTCGTCCGTCCTCGCCATGACCAGGTGCAGATCGTGGGAGATCATCAGCACGCCACAATGATGGCGCGTGCGGATGGCGTTGATCAGTTCGTAAAGCTCCGCCTGACCGGAGACATCCACTCCCTGGGCGGGTTCGTCGAGCACCAGCAGCTGGGGCGACTGCGTGAGCGCCCTGGCCAGCAGCACGCGCTGCATCTCGCCCCCCGAGATCGCACGCATCTGCCGGTCGAGCAGATGCGCGATGCGGACCTCTTCCAGCACCTCGTCTATCGGTGTCTTGCCGGCATGCCGTGCCAGCTCGAGAAAGCGTCGCACGGTGATCGGCAGGGTCGGCTCGATGTGCAGTTTCTGTGGCATGTAGCCGATGCGCAGCCCGTCACGGCGTTGCACCCGCCCGTGCTGCGGCTTCACCAGCCCGAGCATGATGCGGACGAGCGTGGTCTTGCCGGCCCCATTGGGGCCGATCAGTGTCACGACCTCGCCCTCGTGCACCCTCACGCTCACGTGCTCCAGCACCTGACGCGTGCCGAAAGTGACACCGATGTCGCTTGCCTCGATGAGACAGGGTCTGTTCACGCGCGTCGTCCTTTCCGGCGTCCTGGAGAGCGTGGTCGCTGCAGAACCAGTATAATGGTATATTATATCATCTTTACTCATAGTGACTGGTCAAATTTCCTACATGCTCAAGCGATCCTGTGCGCCCTGCCTGCTGGTCTGGGTGATGTTGCTCTACCCGATTGCCGGACTGGCCCAACCCGCCGTGGTGACTTCCATCAAGCCGCTGCAGCTGATTGCGGCTGCCGTCATGGACGGGGTCGCTCAGCCTGCCGTATTGATCCCCTCGAATCAATCCCCGCACCATTACGTGCTGCGCCCCTCCGATGTGGCACTGGTCGATCGGGCGGATCTGCTGCTGTGGGTGGGCGAACCGCTGGAAACCTACCTCGCAACCCTCATGGCCGGTGTCGGGCCTCAGTCTGTGGTCATCGAAGCGGCGGGTCTGCCCGGCATGCACCTGCAGGCGCCCGGTGGTGAAGCGCTGGCTGATCATGAGTCTCGCTACGATGCCCATCTGTGGCTCAACACGGCCAATGCGCTGCGGATCGCCGAAGCGCTGGCTGCGCAACTTGTCGCGCGGGATGCCGCCAATGCCGCTGTCTATCGGGCGAATCTCGCGGCCTTCCGCGACCTGCTGTCACGGACGAAAGAGCAGCTCCAGGCGCGTCTCGCCCCATTCGCCCTCGTCGATTACGCCGTGTTTCATGATGGGATCGCCTACTTCGAACAGGAGTTCGGCCTGCATCATCAGCTCGTCATGGTGCCCGACCATGAGAATCAACCCGGCGCCCGCCACCTCATGCAGATTCAGCAGATGATGCAGGAGCGCCCGCCTGCCTGTCTGTTGGAAGACATCAATACCAATCCCGCCACGGTCAGCACTGTCCTGCGCGACCTGCCGGTGACACGAATCACCATCGACCCGCTGGGCCACTCCCTCTCGGCCGACAAACAAGGCTATGCTCTGTTGCTGACGCACCTGGCTGATGCATTCGACGAATGCCTGCCGCCCAGGTGACCCACTGCCCGATCTGCCGCCAGCCAAGGACCCGGACATGACAGACACTCCCCCCACAGGCATCCAGCTCGTTCTGGTGGATGGCTCCTCCTATCTGTTTCGCGCGTTCCATGCGTTGCCGCCGCTCAACAACAGCCGTGGTCAGCCCACCGGCGCCATCAAGGGCGTGATCAACATGGTCCGCAGTCTGGTGAAAGCCTATCCAGACAGCCATATTGCCGTCGTGTTCGACGCCAAGGGCGACACGTTTCGCAATGAGATGTACCCGGACTACAAGGCCCACCGCCCGCCCATGCCTCCCGAGTTGCGCAGCCAGATCGAGCCCATCCACGCCATCATCCGCGCCATGGGCCTGCCGATGCTGGTGGTGGAAGGGGTCGAGGCCGACGACGTGATCGGCACCCTGGCGACGCAGGCGACGCAACGAGGCATTCGCACGCTGATCTCCACCGGCGACAAGGATCTGGCGCAGCTGGTCTCGCCCCAGGTCACGCTGCTCAACACCATGAGCAATGAATACCTGGATGCCGAGGGTGTGACCGCGAAATTCGGTCTGCCGCCGCAGCGGATCGTCGAGTATCTCGCGCTCATGGGCGACAAGGTCGACAACATCCCCGGCGTCGCGGGTGTCGGCCCGAAAACGGCAGTCAAATGGCTGCAGGAATACGGCTCTCTGGAGGCGCTTGTGGCCCGCAGGGATGAAGTGCCCGGCAAGATCGGCGAGCGTCTGCGGGAAAGTCTGGATGATCTGTGGCTTTCCCACCGGCTTGCCACGATCAAGTGCGATGTGGCGCTCGACGTGGACATCGAGCAGCTCGTGCACGGCGAAGAGGATGCCGCCGCTCTGCTGCGGCTCTACACCGACCTGGAGTTCAAGTCCTGGATCAGGGAAGTGGAAGCCAAGGCTGGCGCCGTTGCAGTCTCCGGCGTCGCAGCCGCGGAGACTGCTGCCGCACGGGAGACCAAAGCCGACAGCCAATCCGAACCGCAGACCACCGCGACGAGCGAGACAGCCGTCCTCTGCGTGCTGGACGACGAGGCACTCTCCGCTTGTCTCGACGCCTTGCGCAAGGCCGCTCGCTTCGCCCTGCAATTGGAAACCGACGAGCGGCATTTCATGGAAGCCGAGATCGTGGGCATTGCCCTGTCGGTCACGCCAGGGCAGGCCTGGTATGTGCCGGTGGGCCATGACTCCCTGGACTTTGCGCCCCAGCTCGATCGCCAGAAGGTGCTGGAGCGGTTCAAGTCAGTGCTGGAAGACGCCAGGATTCACAAGCTCACCCATGACCTGAAGCAGCATCTGCATGTGCTGGAGAATGTCGGTATCCGGCTGGCTGGCGCGCGCTTTGATACGCAGACCGCGTCCTATGTCTGCAATTCCGTGGCCACCGATCATGCCCTGGAAAGCATCGCAGCCCATTACGCGGGCCTGGAGCTCAAGACTCCGGAAGCCCTGCAGGGCAAGGGCAAGGCGCGGCTCGCCTTCAGTCAGCTCGATCTCGAGGCCGCATCGAGCCACGCGGGGCGCAAGGCCGACCTGGTCCTGCGCTTGAGTGAGCTGCTGGCCGACACCCTGGCTCGCACCGGCGAGCTGGCCGGGCTCTACAAATACTACGAACTCGCTCTGGTGCCCGTGCTGCAACGCATGGAGCGCTGTGGCATCCAGGTGGACCCGGAGCTGCTCGGCCGGCAGAGTCAGGCGCTTGGGGCACGGCTGATCGAGGTCGAGCGCGAGGCCTATGCGCTTGCGGGAGAGGAGTTCAATCTCGGCTCCCCCAAGCAGCTGCAGACGATCTTCTATGAGAAGCTCAACCTGCCCGTCCTCAAGAAGACGCCCACCGGCCAGCCGTCCACTGCCGAGCCGGTGCTGCAGGAGCTGGCTCTTGAGTACGAGCTGCCACGCCTGATCATGGACCACCGCGGGCTCAGCAAGCTGAAGTCCACCTACACCGACAAGCTGCCTCTGGACATCAATCGGCGCACCGGGCGCATCCATTCCAGTTTCCAGCAGGCGGTGGCTGCCACCGGCAGGCTCTCCTCCACCGAGCCCAATCTGCAGAACATCCCGATTCGCACCGCCGAGGGTCGCAAGGTGCGACAGGCGTTTGTGGCGGCCAGGGGTTGCAAGCTGCTGGCAGCGGACTATTCGCAGGTCGAACTGCGCATCATGGCGCATCTGTCGCGTGATCCGGGCCTGCTGCGCGCTTTCTCCAGTGCCCAGGATGTGCACCGCGCCACGGCGGCGGAGGTGTTCGGCATACCGCTGGACGAAGTGACGGGGGAACAGCGGCGTCGCGCCAAGGCCATCAACTTCGGCCTCATCTATGGCATGTCAGCCTTCGGGCTTGCCAATCAGCTGGGCATCGATCGTCACAGCGCCCAGCACTATGTGGATCTGTACTTCCAGAAATACCCGGGCGTCCTGCGCTACATGGAGCAGACCCAGGCGCTGGCGGATGAGCTGGGCTATGTCGAAACCCTGTTCGGCCGCCGTCTCTACCTGCCGGACATCCACGCGGGCAACGGCATGCTGCGCAAGGCCGCGCAGCGCACCGCCATCAATGCGCCCATGCAGGGCACGGCGGCGGACATCATCAAGCAGGCGATGATCGATATTGACCACTGGCTGGCCACCGGCGTGCTGGATGCCCGCATGGTGCTGCAGGTGCATGACGAACTGGTCTTCGAAGTGGCGGAGAAGGACGTCGAGCTGCTGGCCGAGGGCGTGCGCTTTCGCATGGTGAGCGCAGCGGCGATGGACGTGCCACTGGTGGTGGACATCGGGGTCGGAAACAACTGGGACGAGGCGCACTGAGAGCGCCTCGGCATGGAGAACTCAGGTCGCTGACGAGGCTTCGGCGCTCTCGGTGGGCAGTGCCATCCAGCGATCCAGCGTCGCTTCCAGCTCGGGAATGCCGAAACGCGTCGTGGAGGAAAACAGCTGAAGGCTGGCATTGGGATATTGCGCAAGCTGCCGGCGCGCCCCGAGCAGGGCATTCTGCGCAGCCCCCCGCGTCAGCTTGTCTGCCTTGGTCAGCAGGACGTGCACCGGCATGTTGGACTGGTGTGACCAGTCGATCATCATCATGTCGAAGTCCTTGAAGGCGTGCCGGACATCGGTCAGCAGCACCAGGCCGGCCAGCGCCTCGCGCTGGTTCAGGTAGAGGTTGAGGTGTTCCTCCCACTGCCCCTTCACGCTGAGCGGCACCTGCGCATAGCCGTAGCCAGGCAGATCCACGAGGTAGCGGCGTTCGCCGAGCTCGAAGAAATTGATCAGCTGGGTGCGGCCGGGGGTCTTGCTGGTGCGGGCAAGGCGGTTCTGATTGGTGAGCGCATTGATGGCGCTGGACTTGCCGGCATTGGAGCGACCGGCGAAGGCGACTTCGCGCAGGCTGTCGGATGGGCAATCGTCCAGGCCGACGGCGCTGGTGGTGAAACGGGCTGTTTTGTAATTCATGGGCGCACTAGATACAGCAAGCCTCCCGTCAGCGCAAGCGCGGAGGCCCTTGGCAGAGGCCTGGAAAGGGTCTGCAGAGGGCCCGATTCATTCATAGAGTAATGCAAAGTCTTGCGTTATAATCCGCGCCCGTTCGCTTGTGGAAAATTGCTCCTGGAGCCGGTACGCATGCCCGCTGGCGGGTCTTGCAGCTGCCTCAGCCACCGCTGACGATTCGAATTCAAGCACTTCCGAAAACACTGGGAATTTGGACTATCCATGAAAAATCTATTCACCAAGAAAGCAGTGATTCTCGTCTCCACGCTCGTTCTGGCCTCTGCCGCCGGCCTCACCCAGGCGCAAGGCAATGCAGCCGCAGGCGAAAGCAAGGCCGTGGTTTGCGGCGCCTGTCACGGCGCCAACGGCAACAGCACCATTGGCGAGAATCCGAAGCTGGCCGGCCAGAATGTCCGTTACCTTGCCAAGCAGATGCACGACATCAAGAGCGGTGCTCGCACGGTTCCCCTGATGACCGGCCTGCTCAACAATTCCAGCGACCAGGACATTCTGGACATCGCCGCCTATTACGCCTCTCAGGAAAAGACGCTGGAAGGTGCCAACCCCGAGCTGGTCGAGCTGGGTGAAAGCATCTACCGTTCCGGCATCGCCAGCCTGAACGTGGCAGCCTGCACCGCCTGCCATTCCCCGACAGGTCAGGGCAACGAACAGGCCGGCTTCCCGGCACTGGGCGGTCAACATGCCACCTACACCGCGAATCAACTGAAGGCCTTCCGTTCCGGCGCCCGTGCCAACGACGGCAACGCAATGCCGATGCGTATCGTCTCCGAGCGTCTCACCGATCGCGAGATCGAGGCCCTGGCGAGCTACTTGTCCGGTCTGAACTGAGATCAGGTTGATCGCGGTCTTGGAAAGTCAGCTGGATTGAACTGAACCTACTTCTGGTAGAGGGAGCAAACGCTATGCAAAAACTCATCAAGCAGATACTTGCCGTTCTCGTTCTGGCCCCGCTGGCCTTTTCCGCATTCGCCCAGCCGGCACGTTATGTCGACGGCACGCACTACATCACCCTGCCCGCTCCGGTGCGCACAGCCGACCCGGCAAAGATCGAGGTGGTCGAAGTGTTCTGGTACGGCTGCAGCCACTGCTTCCGCTTCGAGCCGCTGATCGAGAACTGGGAAGCCAGCATCCCGGCGGACGTGAACTTCGTGCGTTTCCCCGGCATGTGGAATGACCTGATGAAGATCCACGCCCAGGCCTACTTCACGGCCGAAGCGCTGGGCAAGGTGAAGGAGCTGCATGGCCCGATGTTCGAGGCCATCAATGTGCAGGGCAATCGCCTGCAGAACGAGCAGCAGCTGTCTGCCCTGTTCACGCAGCACGGTGTGACTGCCGAGGAGTTCAGCACTGCGTTCAACTCCTTTGCCGTGCGCACCAAGGTCAACCAGGCGGAAGCGAAGATGCGCGAGTACCAGGTGCGCAGCACGCCGAACATGATCGTGAATGGCAAGTACCTGATTTCCACCGGCGAAGCCGTGCCCACGCAGCAGGAAATGCTGCAGGTCGTCGACTTCCTGGTGAATCTGGAAAGAAGCTCCAGCTGATTTCCGCCGTCACGTCGCAGACTTTCCTCACGTCCCGTGCGGTCGATCCGGCCGCGCGGGCAGACAGGGCCGTCGAAATCTGAAAGTTTTCTGCACACGGGTCGTCTAAATGAGCCAAAGGGACGCTGACAACATCGAGGCTTCGCGCTGGAAGAAGAAGTTTCTCGACGCCCTGGAAGCCCACGACCACCGCGAAAAATCCCTCATCAACCGCATTCGTCTGCTCCGCCGCGGACTCGTCGGCGTCAGCCTTGCCGGCGACGGTCTCGACCCGACGCTCGACCGTGAACTCAATGCGCTGCGCACCGCCCTGCGTGCCGAAGACAGCGAATCCGGCCTGGAAGTGCTGCTGGAGCGCATCGAACGCTCCGTGCTGCGACTCGATACCCGCAAGGAGCAGGACAACCGCGGCATTCAGAACGCTCTGCTGCAGAGCGCCACGCAGCTGCAGACCATCGAGGTGTCCCGCGAGCTCAAGCGCGCTCTGCGGCAGTACCACAAGAATCTGCCAGGCAAGTTGAAAGACCCGCAGAATCACGCCCAACTGGTCATCGACCTGCTCGAGCTGCTGCGCATGGTGGTGCGGGAGCTGACCCATCAGCCGGAAACCGAGGCCACTGCGGCGGCGCCGGGATTCTGGAGCCGACTGTTCTCGGGGGCGTCCGCAAACGACAAGCCCGAGGCTGTGCCCGCCGCGTCCCCGGGCTCCGCCACCGCGCCGAACGATGTCGGCCAGGCACCCGAACCTGCCCCTGCGGCGGCAGCCAACGCACAGGCCCGGCCGCCGATCAAGGTGTCGGCTGCCATGCCATCAGGGCCGGCCATGCCCAGGGCGGAGCCGCGAGAGCACGAGCCGGATGAGCCTGCCGTCGACGAGGTAGATCTGGCGATCGACCTGCTGGGCCAGGACCCGGCGCTGCCCGTCACCGCAGCCGCTGCGCCCGAGGTCCCGCCGACAGAGCTGCCTGCAGCCGCCGCAGTGACCTCCGCTCCCATCCCGCCAGAGCCCGCACAAGTCGATGCCGCAGAGGCGCCTCCTGCGCCGGAGTCCGAACCCGAACCGCCGTTCTCCGTCATCGCCAATCATGCCGAGCCGCTGATCCTGCGCATCCTCGACAACATTTACATCTCCGAGCAGTCGGTCGGTCTGGCCTCCCGCATTCGCAGCCGGGTGGCCCGCGGCCTCAACTGGTACGAGTTCGTGGCTGTGCTGGAAGACATCGCCACCGTGATCACGTCGACCCTCGAGCAGGAGCGCTCCGAATTCCAGCGCTTCCTGAACGAGCTCAACGCCAGCCTCGGGCAGGTGCAGGAATACGTGCAGTTCTCCCGCGAACAGGAAGGGGCGGCCAGAGAATCGGAAAAGGCTCTGGACGTGGCGGTGCGCACCCAGATCAGCGGCATCGCGGAATCCGTGCAGGTCGCCGAGAACATCGGCGAGCTGAAGTCCGCCGTGCAGGGCCAGCTCAACACCATCCTGTCGTCCATGGACGAGTTCAAGGAAATGAAGCGCCGCCAGCAGGACGCCGCCTCCGAGCACTCGCGTCAGCTGGAAGCCCGTCTGCAGGCCATGGAGTCCGAAGCGCGCGAGCTGCGTCTGCATCTGGCGCAGCAGGAGCAGCTGGCCAGCCGGGACGCCCTGACCGAACTGCCCAATCGTGCCGCCTATGATCGACGTGTCCGCCAGGACCTCGATGTCTGGCGCGATGCCCTGGAGCAGGGCACGGCCGGAGGCCTGTGTCTGGTGGTCGCCGACGTCGATCACTTCAAGCACATCAACGACAATTATGGCCATCTTGCCGGCGACAAGGTGCTGCGCATCCTCGCCAAGGAAATCAGCGCCCGCGTGCGCCAGACCGACTTCGTAGCCCGCTATGGCGGCGAGGAGTTCGTGCTGCTGCTCAACGGCATCCACCTGGCCGATGCGGAAACGCTCATGAACACCGTGCGCCAGAAGATCGAGAAGTGCCCCTTCCACTTCAAGGAAAAGCAGGTGCAGATCACCATGTCCTTCGGGCTCACCGAATTCGGGCCGCAGGACCTGCCCGAGATGGCGTTCGAGCGGGCCGACAAGGCGTTGTACCGGGCCAAGCAGGGCGGCCGCAATCGCGTCTGTGTGGCTGAAACACCGCCCGCCGCCACCAGTCCCGCCTGAGTCTTTGTCTGCGTGCTAAAACTATTTCACGCCAACCGGAGTCCTAAGGACGCGTTTCACCCACTTTCAGCGGAATTGCGCCTCGCCCCATGACAGCCATGACCACCCAAGCCGCCCGTTGGCGGGATCGTCTCGTCGCCCTGCTGCCGGCCGATCTGCGCCGCCGCGACGCTGTGCGCGCCCAGCTGCGCCGCCAGGTCAATGCGGTGCTCATGGTGCATGACGATCGTCTGCATGACCTTGCCAATGGCGCCTGGCGCAGCGCGGGGCAGCAGAGCTCGGCCGAGCAGATCGCCGCCGCTGCGCGCGAACTGCTGCCCCCGGGGCCGGTGGCGCGCAGCGTGCTGCTGCTGTTGCCCGCCTCTCGCTTCATCGCCACCACGGTCAAACTGCCGGGCGTTGCCCGCGAGAACCTGCATGCCGCCCTGCAACTGCAGGCCAGCGTGCTGTTGCCCGCCTACGAAGGCAGTCTGGCGCTGGCCATCAACCCGGCCGCCCGCGAGTCGGACCAGCCGGACATCGCGCTGTGGGCCGACGAAGCCTGGCTGAATGCGCTGTTCGAGGCCTTCGCGCAGCAGGGGCTGCTGCTGGCCGCCGTGCTTCCCCGCCCGCTGGCCGCGCTCGACACCCCGCTCACCCAGGACACGCTGGCGGTGGAGGATGCCGACAGCGACAGCGTGACGCAGCTCGTCTACCGCAAGGGCGTGCTGCATTCCTGGCTGCAGGTGGAGCGTGCCGATCTGGACGACCCGGAGCTGCGCACCCAGTGGCAGGAGGCCTGCGCCCTCGCCCAGGGCAGTGGCGCGCGGCTGCTGCGCCTGCACAGTGCGACCGACTGGACACAGCGTGGCATGCCGCAGCACTGGGACAGCCTCCACTGCTTCATTCCCGAAGGCGCCCAGG